>DKYC01000024.1:9334-16502 GCA_002492295.1 Lachnospiraceae bacterium UBA7110 | reverse complement strand
CACCTTCTCCTCAAAGTCCGCATCCGTAAGAACACAGTTGTTATTTATTATTTCCCGGAATGGCTCCACATTTTGTTTGGGAAGGGAAAGACCTGCCGCAAGCTTATGTCCTCCATACTTTGTGAAAAGTTCCTTGCATTTCGTCATTTCATCATACATATGAAACGCCTCAATCGAGCGTCCCGAACCCTTCACACCGTCCTCGGCGTCTGTGAGCACAAATGTCGGTTTCCCATATTTTTCCCGGATACGTCCCGCAATGATTCCCGCAAGGCTTTCATGGACATCCGGCAGATACACGACAAGCACCTTATCATTCAGCAGTCCGCTCTCCTCAATCAGACGCACCGCCTCCTCCACGCCCTTGTTGGTAAGCTCTTTGCGGCTGTCGTTCATTGCCTTCAGGTCGCCTGCTATCTGCACGGCGCTTTGCGTATCCTGCGCACAAAACAGCTCCAGCGCCTTGGATGCCGTGTCCAGCCTTCCTGTCGCGTTCAGGCACGGTCCTAATACGAAACCAATCGTATGCGGCTTAATCTGTCCCGGCTGGATCTGCGTCACATCCATGAGCGCCCGAAGTCCGATATTGCGCGTATTTTTCATCAGCTCCAAACCGCATTTCACAAGAATACGGTTTTCGTCCTTAAGCTCCATCACATCGCCGATTGTCGCAAATGCCGCAAGCTCCAAAAGCGCATACCCAAGCTCTGATGTCATAATCTCCTGCCACTCTTTCCCGAAATGCCTGGACAGGAGCACTAAGGCAAGCTTATATGCCACCACCCCTCCGCAAATCTCCGGAAACGGATACGCGCAGTCCTCCTGCTTCGGATCAACGACTGCATATGCCGGAGGAATTTTATAATGCCGTACACCGTCCCGCTCCTCATAAGGCACCTCATGATGGTCAGTCACAACCACTGTCATTCCAAGTGTATTCGCATACGCAATCTGCTCATACGCCGCGATGCCGTTATCACACGTCAGCACCGTGTCCGCTCCCGCTTCATGCGCCATATCAATCAGATGCTCGTTCAACCCGTACCCGTCATGCATCCGGTGCGGAATTGCCGTGTCCACCACCGCCCCGCATTCGCAAAGCCCCCGGTACAATATGTACGTTGAACAAATCCCGTCAATATCATAATCCCCGATAATGCGGATTTTCTTTTTTTCCCTGATTTTACACAGCAGCAGGTCCACTGCCTTTTCCATATCCTTTAACAGCAGCGGGGAATACAAATCCCCCATACCTCCATTTAAAAACTTGTCAATATCCGTATCACTAACAATATCCCTGTTTCTGATAATCCGTGCGAGAACGGGTGTTATATTATATTTTTGCGCAATCGCATCAAAATCCGCCCGCTTTGCCGCCACTCTCCAATTTGCCATACAGCAAACCTCCACTTGATAACTTATGTTATTTTACTTGAAAGAACACTCCACTGCCGCAAACAGCCCGCCTTGCAAATCCTTAAGCTGTACCTGCGTTTTTCCGTCGCCCTGATACACCACTGGCACCACCATATCCCCGAAGTGCGCCGCCTTCTTGTACTCAACCCGCAGTTCCCTGATGTCGTTTGGCTCCTCCACAAACTCCAGCGCCATTCTGACATACTCCACATTGTTCACGTGCCTGTTGGAATCAATCTGCCATTTTCGCACCGGAAACGCCGCCTGCTCCTTACCTTCACCTAAAACGGCAATCTTGCGCGGTGCGTACTCCATCGCAAGCTTCGGTGCCAAATCATATCCGTCAAGCAGCTCCTTTGTCGGCTTTGCGGGCATTCCCTTCACGGTGTCAATCAGCGTCCATATGGAAGCTGCCTTTACGATTATTACATTCTGCGCATCCGTAATCATAAAATTACGGTATCCTAAAAAGCCCTTAAAATCATACGGCGACGTTGTAATTTTTATCTGCTCGTTTAATCCCGGACGCCTGTCAATCGCAATCTGCCATGCGCTCAAAAGCCACACAAGCCCTTTTTCGTCCAAATACTGCGTATTAATCTTCCCGCCGTTCTCTGCCTCAAAAATCGCCGCGTCCTGAAAACAGTCGAGCATTGACGTCACTTTCATCCGAAACGCTTCATCCATTACACTGTAGCCCGCACGAATTTCATATGAATACATCTGTTATTTTAAACCTCCGTTTTTCTTCCTATCTGCTCATCCAAAGCCGCAGCACGCCAAACAACAGCAAATGCAGCGGGTAAATCACGTAAAACACATACTTCGCCTGCCGCCCGCGCTTTCCGTTATAAAAATACAGCGGAAAAAAAGAAAATACCGCAGCACGCTCATAAACGCAAAAAGCAGCAGCACCCACAGCCGCCGTGACCTCCTGCCGTATCCGCAGCTTTCGCAGATAATAAAATAATATAATAAAGGCAATCCCCTTCCAGTGGTAATCCACCTCCAAAAATTCCCCCAAAAACAGAAAAACCGCAGTCACCGCCCCCTGTGCCAGAAGCTGCCAGACCAAAAAACCGTCAAACCGCCTAAGCAGCAGCATCGCACAAATCCCAAGCGCAAGCGAACAGTACACATTCTGCCCCTGCGGATAAAAAACATGCCCGAAAACCGCCATGTTAAATGGAATCTCCGAAACTGCCGCAAACAGCAGCAGATTTCCCAAATACTTCCACACGTTTTTCGTATGGAAAAAACCTTCCACAAGCAAAAAACAGTAGATTGGAAACGCAATCCGTCCAATTCCCCGAAGTATATGATAAACCTCTGTGCTGTGCCCCGCCAGGCACGGATAAACTGCACACGCAAAATGGTCAGTCACCATGCTGACCACCGCAATCCACTTCAGTACTGCCGCCGAAATCCCAAACCGCTCCCTTACCGTCACTTTCATTCTTTTATCAAACTCCATACGCGGAAAAAGCCGCGGCTGCCATCGCCGCGGCTTAAGCTCTATGCCTTCTTCTTTGCAATCTTTGTTCTAAGCACATACCACAGCGCGCCCGTAATGCACACTGAAGAATACGTACCGCACACAATACCGACCATAAGCGGAAGCGCAAACTCCCTGATTGATGTCACGCCAAGCACAAACAATGCCGCTACCATGACAAATGTCGTCAGGGAAGTAAAGATACTTCTGGAGAGCGTCTGACTGATACTTCTGTTTACCAGCTCCTCAAGGCTGTCCTTCTTAAGCATTCCCGCAAGGTTCTCTCTGATACGGTCAAAAATAACAATCGTTGCGTTAATCGAGTAACCGACAATCGTCAGCATGCAGGCGATAAACGTACTGCCCACGGACACCTTCGCAATGGCATAAAACGCAAGCACCACCAGCACGTCATGGATTAACGCCGCAACGGAGCTCGCCGCAAAACGGATATCCTTAAACCGGAACCAAATATAAATCAGCATACAGATTGTCGCAATAATCACTGCCACAATCGCATCCGCCTTCATTTCCGAACTGATGGTTGAACTAATTGTCTCCGCAGTAATCAAATCCTTATTCACGCCAAAGCTATCCACCAAATCCTGCTCCAACTGCTGCCGCTCGTCCACGTTCAGCTCTCTTGTCTTAAAAATAACCTCGTTTGATCCCGCAACCTTCTGCACCTGCACCGCGCCGTCGCCCGTGATATTGCTGAATACCGGAACAACCGTCGAGTCAATCTGCGCCAAATCCATATCCTCGTTAAACGTCACATTGGTCGAAGTGCCGCCGACAAAATCAAGACTGTAATTTAAAACCCTGCCTGTTGTCGCGCCGTTAATTCCCATAAAGACAAAGCCTGCCACAATCGCCGCAATCGAAATACCAAAGAACAGGTTTTTCCTTGCAAGGAAATTGACCGTCTGACGTTCCCTGTTCATTCCGTAAAACTTCACATCCTTTAAGCCGACTGCAAAAAGCGCCTTTAAAATCAGTCTGGTAACGACAAGCGCCGTAAACATTGAAATCACAATACCAAGCGCAAGCGTATACGCAAAGCCTTTTACCGTACCCGAACCCTTAAGCGCAAGCACCAAAGCCGCAATCAGGGTCGTCACGTTACCGTCAACAATTGCGGAAAGCGCCTTCCTGAAGCCGTCGTCAATCGCGCTCCTGACCGACTTTCCTGCCGTAATCTCCTCACGGATACGCGCAAAAATAATAACGTTCGCATCGACCGCCATACCAATCGAAAGGATAATACCCGCGATACCGGGCAATGTCAGCGTAATCTCAAACATATTGAGGCAAAGCACCGTTAAAATCGTATAAATAATCAGCGCAAGCACGGATGAAAGTCCCGGAATACGGTAAACAGCAATCATAAATACCGCAATGATAATCAGACCAATCAGCGCCGCCTTTAAGCTCGTATCAATCGCCTCCGCGCCAAGCTGTGCACCGACCACGTTCGAACGCAGTTCCTCAAGCTCAAGCTTCAAACCGCCGATACGGATTTGGCTTGCAAGCTTTTCCGCTTCCTCAAAACTGCCCATCCCCGTAATCTGCGCCTTGCCGTCCGTCAGCGCTGCCTGTACGTTCGGAACACTGATGAAATCCTGGTCATAGTAAATACCGATTGACTGACCGTTCGCATATGCCTTCGTCGTCGCCTCGCCGAACTTCGTCGTGCCCTCGTCCGTAAAAACCAAATCAACCACAAACTGGCTGTTTCCAAGGGAATCACTTCCCGTACCGCCCTGCGCCGCCGCAACATCCGTACCCTCAAGCACGATACTGCCGTCCGCAAGCAGCTCGTCAATCGTCTTATTCAGCGAATAGCCTGTCTCACCGCTGCCTGTATAAGAATAATTCTGATTGCCGTCCGCGTCTGTCTGCGAAATAAAATACAGCGCACCCGGTCTTCCCAAATCCTCCAAAATCGTGTTCGCATCCGATACGCCGGGGATTTCGATATTGATACGGTCATCGCCTTCCTGGTAAACCTGCGCTTCCGTACTGTACACCTGCACACGCTTTTGCAGCTTGTAAATCGTGTCGCTCATATCCTCAGCCGAAGGCTTTTCGTCGCCTACAACCTGGTAGGTAATGCTCACGCCGCCCGCAAGGTCAAGCCCCTGCTTGATTTCGGAAGCCGCACCTGCTTTTTCAGTCCCTATCCCAAAGACAGCCACGTATCCCAACGCCGCCATAATTACAAGCGTCAGGACTAAGGTTAAAATCCCTTTACTCTTTTTCATCCTTTGATTACTCCTTTTCTTTGATACATTAAATGGATTGCCATCTAATCTGTTTCCTTTTCATCGGCAGCCGCCGCTTTTAACATGATTGCACACTCGACCCGTTTGCGCTGAAGCTCGCAGCCCAAATCATAGGCATCATGGATACTTCCGTGGAAATGATAGGAATTTGCCGCGCAGCCGCCGCTGCAGTAAAACTTCGCAAAGCAGTTTCTGCACTTCTCCTTCGAATATACATTACATGTCTTAAACTCCTCGCGGACTTTGGTGTTTGTAATCCCTTCATCCACATTCCCCATAAGAAACTCCTCCTGCCCCACAAACTGGTGACACGGATAAAAGTCTCCCCACGGAGTAACCGCAAGATACTCCGTACCGCTGCCGCAGCCCGACAAACGCTTGTACACGCACGGGCCACCCTTTAAATCTATCATAAAATGAAAGAAATTGAAAGCCTTTCCTTCTTTTTGCCGTTTCATCATTTCCGCGGCAAGCTTGTCATACTCCGCAAGAAGCTCGGGCAAATCCTCCTCCACAAGCGCATACGTCGCATCCGCAGGCGCTACTACCGGCTCCACGGAAATCTGTTTAAAACCCAAATCCGCCAGATGACAGACATCTGCCGCAAAATCCTTATTAAAATGCGTAAATGTCCCCCTGACATAATAGTTCGTCTGATTTCTGCTTTCTGCCACCTTTTGGAATTTCGGGAGCACAAGGTCATAGCTTCCCTGACCGCCCGCCATCGGGCGCATTCTGTCATGGACTTCCTTCCGTCCGTCAATGCTCAGCACTATATTTGCCATTTCTTTATTCGCAAAGGCAAGAATATCGTCATTTAAGAGAACACCGTTTGTGGTAAGCGTAAAGCGGAACTTCTTATGATAAGGTTCCTCAAGACTCCTGCCGTACGCCACCAGATCCTTTACCACCTGCCAGTTCATCAGCGGCTCCCCGCCAAAGAAATCCACTTCCAAATGAACGCGGTTTCCCGAATTTGCCACCAAAAAGTCCAGTGCCTTTTTTCCGACCTCAAAGGACATCAGCGCACGCCTCCCGTGATACTCGCCCTCCTCCGCAAAGCAGTACCGGCACTTTAAATTACAGTCATGTGCAATATGTAAACACAGCGCTTTTACGACCGTCTCACGGTTTTGGAACGCCGCAATGCTGTTCTCGTAAATATCGTCCGTAAACAGCATTCCGCCGTCGCGCAGTTCTATGATTTCATCGACCATTTCAGTCAACTCTGCACCGTCCGCATTTTCCATGTGCAGTCCTGTCAGGATACCGTTCCTGTCCGCATTTTCCAATTTGTTTTCCACTATGCAGGCAATCACGTCATAGACTTTATCATCCACAACATGCACGGAACCGCTGTTGACATCGAGCACGATATTATAGCCGTTATTTTTATATTGATGTATCAATTTTATCCGTTCCTTTTTCATGTTTTTTTGCAAGAACCGGGTAGAAGAAATGCTTTTCCTGCCCGTGTGCATACAGATATAAAGCAGCGACCTGTAACAATCGCTGCTTACTCAACTTCGTAACTATTCAGTACCTTCATAGTTACGAGCATCAACCCATGCAAAAACCACTTCGTGGTTGGGTCGATGCTTTGCTTTCACCACGTTTTTATACGGATTTTGCAGCAAGTGCAAAATCCTGTGCGAAACAATTACTCAATTTCTTTTATTACAACATGCCAACCGCAGAACATCTGCTACTTTGTATTTTCGCAGCTCTGATTTCCAACCGTGCAGGATGTCTTACAGGCTGACTGGCAGGATGTCTGGCATTCTCCGCATCCGCCCTTTTTCATTGACTCCTTATAATCTCTCGTTGTTAATGTCTTGATGTGTTTCATTTTATAATATGCCTCCTTATCCGAATTATCGCTCACAGCCTAGTGTATTGTACCATTCATATCTGGTAAAACTCCGCAGAATAATTTTTCATCGGCAAGGCGGTGGCATCGTCGATTGAAGCC
>DKYC01000024.1:0-8998 GCA_002492295.1 Lachnospiraceae bacterium UBA7110 | reverse complement strand
CAAGGAGGTTTGCCTGAATATGAACGGCACAGTACACTAGCAAAAAGCATTAGCTCCATGTAGTATAGCACATAATTTTGCGCAAGAAAAGAGGGTTTTTTATATTTACATCATTTTTTTACATCATTTTACATGACTTTATCCAAATATGCCGTGTATGCGTACAGTACCTGGTCACCGAGCACAACCCTTGACCAGCCGTTATTGCCGACTCCCGTGCGCAGTATCATGTCTCCCGGATTGATTGGCACCACAATCGTATCAGGGCTTGCCGTGCTTGGCTGTGTCCGCAAATTCAAATCCGGCGTGTTGGGTGTCACAACCTCATTCACATCCGTATACTGCACCATTGCCGCCGCTGCCATATCAATGTACGGCGCACCTGACGGGTCTTTGGGCTCCGCTATACCGTCATAGCCAAAATACGCCACGTTCATATCCACCGTTCCCGCAACGCCGGGAAGCGCCGCCTGATGGGTGTACTGCCACATTGCATGAACGCCCGTGTATGTACACGCCGGTGTAATAGGAAACGGCTGCTCAGGATACCACGCCGCCCATACTTTGTACTTATTTAATATGTTCATATCCCAGTACGAACTGCCTTCCATATCGTTCCTTGAGCTGTAGAACATCGGCGTATAGCCCCTTGCCGCTATGGTATCAAGGAAAATCACCGCAATCGCAGTACGGATGTCTTTCCCAAGAATGTACTGACGGCTTGTCGCATTCTTAAAGCCTTCGCAGTCGTACGCAACAGGGAACGTGATTTTGTACTTGTCAATCAGATTTGCCGTAAACAGCGCCTCCTCCACTGCCTCCTGCGCATTCACCGCAGTGGAAAAGAAATACGCACCGACCTTGATGCCCACGCGGTTTGCCTCCTGCAGGTTGTATCTTGCATACGGGTCCTCATTCAAAATCCCGGTTCCCTGTGTGCGGTAGCCCACGCGGATCATCGCAAACTGCACGCCCGACGCCGCCACCATATCCCAGTTAATCAGTCCCTGATAGCGCGATACATCAATGCCAAGCGATGCCGCCGCCACCTCATTTGGCGCTGCCTGCGCCGTTGTTTGGGGTACCATTGCCATGGCAAGCATTACAACCGCCATGATAAGGGCTTTCGCCCTTGTCTTAAAGTGTTTCATTCTCCTTCTCTCCTCGTTTGGTTTTTTATGGTTTTTATCGTTACACTGTAAAAGTATATCATATTCTTTTGACAAAATGTACTGTTTTTTTACATTTTACAGTTCTTTACAATTCATTATATTCTTTATGTACATTTCCAAACGTTTTCCGTATGCTACCCGAGCATTCCCCCGAGCATTCCGCTGCCTGTGCAGATAAACAGTGTCGTAATACAGGAGCTGCTCATCAGATGAAGCTGTCCCTCCACCACAAACGTTACCGCACAGATGACAAAGAAGTACACTGCGCCCGCCGCCATTCCCCACAAAAACCTGCGGCTTGCCGCACCTTTCGAGAAAAACAGTCCCGCAAGCAGTGAGGAAAGGCAGTATACGACAATGATACCGACGTCCACCACATTTTCACCAAGCGAAAACTTGTACAACAGCCCCGCCACGACGACGAGCAGGATACCCGTTATCAGGTACGCCGCCAACAGGCATTTGAGCAGTGCGACCAGCCGTTCCGTTACCAACCCGCTTTTCATATTCATTCCTCCAATAAAAATTTTATTAAGTATCTTGTATTATTTTACTCACGCTGATATAATCTATGCTGATATGTTTTTTGATATGCCAATTTGCGGCAGTATCAAACGTATAAAAAGAATCTGTTAACAAATTTTTTAAAGGAGTGATTTTACTTTGGATACCCCTGGTGCCATACAACTTGTTGTTCTTGCAGTGCTCTTAGTGCTGTCTGCATTTTTCTCGTCGGCTGAAACTGCCCTTACGACCATCAGCGCCGTCAAAGTCCGCGCTATGGTGGAAGAAAACCCAAACGGGCGGGTTCTCACACTTCAAAAGGTTCTCGACAACAAAAGCAAGCTGATCAGCGCCGTTCTGATTGGAAACAATATCGTCAATATCAGCGCGTCTTCCCTGATGACCTCGCTTGTCATCCGCTTATGGGGCAACGCGGCGGTCGGTATCGGAACCGGCGTACTCACGCTGTTTGTCCTTATATTCGGTGAAATTGTCCCCAAAACGTGGGCAATGTGCAATAACGAAAAGCTTGCCCTTTCCTATGCAAAAGTCATTTATATATTAATGAATATCCTAACACCTGTTATTTTTATAGTTGATAAAATTTCCGGATTTTTCCTGCGTTTAATGCATATCGATCCGTCAACCCGCACGACAATGACGGAAACGGAGCTGAAAACATATGTGGACGTAAGCCACGAGGACGGCGTGATTGAACAGGAGGAAAAAAAGCTGATTTACAATGTATTTGAATTTGGCGATTCCGTCGCGAAGGACATTATGATTCCACGTATCAGCATGACAACGGTCGACGTGAACGCCACGTACGACGAGCTGCTTGCTGTTTTCAGCGAATCGATGTACACCCGTATTCCCGTTTACGAAAATGAGATTGACAACATTATCGGATTCGTAAATGTAAAGGATTTTCTCCTGGTGAAGGACAGGGGTGCTTTCCAGATACGTGATATTATCAGGGAAGGCTACTATACGTACGAATACAAAAAAACCGCCGACCTGTTGCTTGAAATGCGGCGCGTCACGTCAAACGTGGCGATTGTGCTAAATGAATACGGCGCGGCGGTCGGTATGATTACGATTGAGGATTTACTTGAGGAAATTGTGGGCGAAATCCGCGACGAGTATGACGGGGACGAGGCGGAGCTTTTGAAAAAACTGGATGACTTCCAATATGAAGTCAACGGCAGCATGAAGCTGAGCGATATTAACGACGCCCTGAATACGACGTTTGAGTCGGAAGACTATGACTCAATCGGCGGTATTATGATAGAGCTTTTGGACCGTTTCCCGACGGAGGGTGAAAAGGTCGTTACGGAGGATGGAATTTCCCTGACCGCGACAAAGGTTGACAATAACCGGATTGAAACAGTCGTAATTGTTTTGCCTCCAAAAGAAGAAGAATGTGAGGAAATGACAAAAGAAACGGCGGATGACGCTTTGGAGGAAACAAAGCAGGAGGACGCTTAGTTGCATCGGAATCTGACATCTTTAAAGCCCCGCAATCGGTTGCGGGGCTTTTTACTTAAAGTCAGGCACGGCGCCTGATTTTTTACATCTCGGCAAAAAACTTATATGTATTCATCATCTCATCCGGTACCGTATCCGTCACTTTCTGCAGCGCTTTAATCTTAAGCTCAAACTCCTGCTTTTTCTTCTGCGCGTTCCTGATGCTTCTCGCCTGCGCCACCTCATACGGACGCTGTACATTTAACTTCATCCGGAGCGATTTCTCAAACGGACAGTACGTCGCCACGATTTCCCTTGCGACCTTGTTCATCTTCATCGAGCCGTTCGCCTCGTTCTTAATCCATGCCTCATAATCTATCAGGAAAATCTCACGCGAATTGTTCCTTGCCTTCTGGATCTGGAGTTTCACTTTCTCACGCGCCTCATCCGAAAGGTCGCGGTTCTTCCTGTAAAACTGGATATAATCCATATATTCCGACGTCAGCGACTTCACCTTCACGTCATTCCATGCCATACCCTGTATGCAGCGGCAGATTTCCCAGCGGAAGCGTCCAAACATCTTGACCATAAGGTCGTCGATATTTGTACTTGTCATCACCGGGAAGCAGAACCGCGCGGGCGTACCCTTATTCTTTCCGCCGATTTCCTGCCACATGGAAGCGTTTGTTCCAAAAAGCGGGAACAGAATCACGTCCGGATACACATTTTTCATAACTGTTTCGTTCGAAATCTTGAGGTCATTGTTCGAGTAAATAACCTCCCTGTAGAAAACGGAATAGTCTATCTTAATCAGGTTCTTTACGCTCTCATTGATGCTGCGCTTTGTGACAAGGATTTTATCAAGGTAACCGAAAATCGCTTCCTTATATAAAATGGGCATATACGCAGACGGCTGACCGTAAAGGGTACGCATATTGCTCATAAACATGTTCATCACTTCATATTCCACTCGCTTATCCATGTCATTCAGCAATATCTTCTGCTCTTTTTCCGTAATTTCACCCTGTTTTTTCAGAGAACGCAGGTTTTCCGTATAATCCTCGTCAAATTCGCTCTTGGAAGGCTCCCTCTTCCCTTCCTTAATCATATCAAGCCATTCCATCATGCTGACAACCTTGCAGGGACCTTCATTCTCCTCATACTCAATACCGCACAGAAATTCAAGATGCTCCGGATCCAGAAGCCGCTCGTCAATATAGCCGTAATTCATGAAAAGTTCCACAGCCTTAGGCGGTGCGATTAATCCCTCTTTGATTTTACGGTAACATGCAAGATACAGTTTAAACACAAGCGGCGTAATCGTCTTTTTCGCCTTCTTGACATCATCCTCCACCGAAAGTCTGTCCGGTACCTTCACAAGATGGTCAATATTTGTCTTTAATTTCTCTTTATCCTCGTCGCTGATAGGTGCGTATCTTAAAATCTGGTCTAATGAGTTGGGAAGGGAAGCCACGTCCCTTGCAATCTCCGTTTCCCGCTCTTCCTTCGTTTTCTCCTCTTTTACGATAACCTCTTTTCCCGCAAGCGCTGCCATTGCATCCTTTAAATGTGCCGTATCAAGCTTTTTCATGCCCCCAAGCTGCTGTCTGAGCGCATCATACTGGAATTCGAGTTCAGCGATGATATCCTTCAAAAGCACATGCAGCTCTGACGGAAGGTCATCCTTTTTCTTTACTTCCTGCGCCTTTACGCAGATATATTCAAACAAATTCTGCCTTGGGCGAAGCCCTATCACATTGATAATCCCTTTGATATAATCAATCATTGCACCGCAGTCTTCACGGAAAGACGCCACAAGTGTCATAATCTCATTCACCTGGAAATGAACCATTTCCTCACTGTAGGAATAGTACTGCTTATTGGCACTAAGCGGAATCTTGGCGCCCTCTTCATAATAGGGCATCCGGTACTCATTGATGTCCAAAAGCGCCTCATAAGGCTGCAGCCCCTCAAGCTCCTCAAGTCCCATCGCTGCCACGCCAAAATCCTTACAGAATGTTTTATAATCCTCATAACTCTTTTTCGCAAAATTAAACAGCCGCTCCGCCCTGTCTGCAAGGCTGGACTTTATCCGGTAAACCTCTACTGCGTTCTTAAACTGTGACGAAATCATAATCGCGCGGTAATCCGCATTCTTTGCGATGATGTTCCTAAGCGTCTCCTCACCCTGCACCGGAAGCGCATAGACAACGGAATCCTCAATTGCCGTGTAGGTCGCATTATATACCTCATCATTCATTCTGTTTAATGCAAGGTATGTACCCTGTGTCCTCACAATCCGGTAATACTCCCCCTGCATGACAACTTTCCCCGCAAGAAGGATTCCCACCTGCGTAATCTTCTCACCCTTAGTGAATATTACCTCGCCTTTTTTAACCACATTCTTCCCAATTTCCTTTAACATGTTCCCTCTCCTCCCATGTTGAACATATTTTCCGTCAAGTCCGTTATCATTATGATATGCTCTGGAAAGCACTCGCGTTTACTGCATGCACATATGATGTAATCCTGTATCTCCTCATACAGTCTTATGAAAAAGAAATTTTTTTCTTCCGTATCGTTTATATGCGTATAAGCGCTGTCCGTAACATATCTTTGGATACCTGCACCGATACCCCTTCCCGTAAGCTTGACACAGCTTTCTTTTGCCGCCCATATCCTGTACAAGTCCATTGTCTGTCTGTCCGGTTCGGACTCATACCGTAACAGCCTGCAATATTCTTCCCGGGAATAAAACCTCTTCGCAACTGCCAGTTTCAGCGCTCCCACTTTCTGAACGTCCACACCTGTTTCCATATCGTCCACCGCACACACTGCCCATTCTCCCGAGTGGGAAAGGGAATAGAAAAAATCCGTACCGTTTGACAGATACGGCTTTCCATGACTGCCCTCCACGATTTCAATGTGCTGCCACATCTCTTCGCTGTGTCCTTCCTCCAGAAATGCATACCGCAGTAAAAGCCCCGCGTAAATACTCCGCAATCGTTCTTTTTCCTGTTTCAGGGCAACTGTCTTTTCCTGTCTTTTCCTGTCAAGCAGCGGAAAAAGACGTTCCCAAAGCCTGTCTGATATTTCACGGATTTTTGCCGCATAAAGCTTCATATGCCGTTCCATCCTTCCCGCAAAAAACTGCCCGTAACAGTCAAAAGTTACCCCTGCATATCATTGCAGGGGATTTCCTTCTGATTATTATTTTAAATTGTTTTTCCTGTTTCGTCAATAGCGTATCTACCCCGTTTCCTGCCCACAGTCCTAAAAAACAAGATATTTTTTCATCGTGCGCAGCGCATTCTTCTCCAGACGCGACACCTGCGCCTGCGAAATCCCGATATACTCCGCCACCTCCATCTGTGTCTTTCCCTCGAAAAACCGCAGCATGATAATCTCATTCTCCCGCTCGTCCAGCCGTTTCATCGCCTCGCTTAAGGAAATATTTTCAATCCAGTTATCCTCCTTACACTTTTTGTCGCTAATCTGGTCCATCACATACAGCGTATCGCCGCCCTCCGTATAAACCGGCTCATAGAGGCTCATCGGGTTTTGTATCGCGTCAAGCGCATAGACAATATCCTCTTTCGGGATGCCAATCTCCTCCGATATCTCCATAATGGTCGGTTCACGCAGGTTTTTTTTGGTCAGGTTTTCCTTTGCGTAAATCGCCTTGTACGCCGTATCCTTCAAGGAACGGCTCACCCGGATGGGGCTGCTTGAGTCCCGTAGGAAGCGCCGGATTTCCCCGATGATCATCGGAACGGCATAGGTACTGAATTTTACATTTAAGCTGCTGTCAAAATTATCAATCGCCTTAATCAACCCAATGCAGCCAATCTGAAACAAATCGTCCACATTTTCATTCGACTGTGAAAACCGCTTAATCACACTGAGCACAAGACGCAGATTGCCCCGGATGTACTCCTCCCTCGCTTCCTTATCACCATTCTCTATCCTTTCAAACAGCGCCTCCTTCTCCTCATTTTTCAAAACCGGCAGCTTTGACGTGTTTACTCCGCATATTTCAACTTTTCCTAAAGCCATAATAAAAATACCTCCTATATCCTTATGCCCTGCGCACCCGCTTTTCGCCGGTACGGGACATATGTATACAGAAGGTACTTTTGATTAATATGTAACAAGCTCCTTTTTCAGCCGCTTCATAATCTTTTTCTCCAGCCTGGAAATATAAGACTGTGAAATCCCCAGATAATCCGCCACTTCCTTTTGCGTCATCTCTGTATCGTTTGGATTGTTTAATCCGAACCGCAGCATGATAATCGTCTTCTCGCGCTCCCCAAGCTTTGCAATCGCCTTTCTCAAAAGCTTGCGTTCCACCTCGTTTTCCACGTCGCGGTATATCACGTCCTCATCCGTTCCAAGAATATCGGACAGCAGAAGCTCGTTCCCGTCCCAGTCAACATTCAGCGGCTCGTCAATCGATACCTCAAGCCTTGTCTTATTGTTTCTCCTAAGATACATCAGGATTTCATTCTCAATACACCGCGAGGCATATGTCGCAAGCTTGATGTTTTTGTCCCTGTTAAAGGTATTGATTGCCTTAATCAGACCGATTGTCCCAATGGAAATCAAATCCTCCACACCGACTCCCGTATTGTCAAACTTCTTTGCAATGTAAACCACAAGCCTTAAATTGTGCTCAATCAGCGTGGAGCGCGCCCTGCCTGCGTTCTCCCCCTCCAACCCGTTTATCATCTCGTTCTCCTCCTCGCTGTCCAGCGGGGCAGGAAGCACCTCGGAGCCCCCGATATAATGGATTTCATTGTTTCCCGCGTTTTTGGGGTTATTTTTCTTTAAGCACAGCCTCATTTTTCCCGGCAGATATAGCTTGATTATCATAATACTCCTCCATTTCTTCTCAACCTGTTTCCTCCTGTTCCTCAGAACAAACCCTGATTTAATATCATCTGAAAGGTACCGTCTCCCGACAGATTCCCTTTATAAACCGCTATCACGGCGTCCTTCTCTACTTTTTGTCCCTCCTTACCGCAAATAATCAGCTCCTCAACCTCCGTTCCCTCCAAAATTCCGTTTTTTCTCCCGATACTCCGAAAAGGAATAATCCGGTATTTATGCGGCTTTTCATGCAGCCAGCAAAGAATATCCTCATTTTCCTCAACGATGGAGACAGGTTTTCCCGTATAGGGATCGGTGAGCGAATTTCCCGTGTCAAAAAGCGCCTGAAAATCAAGCTGCTTTCCGCCTTCCACGATGCGCACCGTATACAGCCGCTTCCTTTCCTGCTTTTTTTGGTAAGACCCCACAAAAAGCACCGCCGCCACAAGCAGGACAGACGCCGCAATCCGCTCAAAGCGCCCAATCCCAAGTGCTGCCATACAGCTTCCGATTTTCGTGTAAATAAATCCAAGACCGTGAAAATAAATCACCTGCACCGGTATCTGCCTGATATTGGAAAACAGAATCAGACACATTATCATATCCAGCACAAGCACTGACAAAACATAAGCAATCCCATAGCCGAATCCCGCCCAAAGAATCAGCACGGCGCCGGCACCTCCCAAAACCGATGACGCAAACAGCCGCCCCGGTACGGGTCTTTTCCCAAGCAAAAGCGCTACCGACAAAAGAACAAGCATGTCAAGCAGCACATTCTCTACGAAATAAACGTCAACGTATACCTCATAAATTGCAATCACCTCCATCAGTGCCAGGCAACATAATCAGTATACAAAAAGTCTCATGCTTTTTTTGTCAAAGCATGAGACTTAATTAAGGTTATTTTTCGACTTTTCTCTTAAATTCATTTAGACCGTAAAAATATTTTACTTCAAGAAATCCGGTATCTTCAAGGTTTTTTCCCT
>DKYC01000036.1 GCA_002492295.1 Lachnospiraceae bacterium UBA7110 | reverse complement strand
ATTCCTTTGATAAGGATATTGTATCAGGAATGTTTTTTCGGTCACCTGTGTATATCACATACAGTTCAGGTTTTGGCATTTTTACTTTCTTGCTCTTGTATAGGTTTTGATTGGTACGCTCAAAATAATCATGATATGTCTGTGCAAGATATAGTAATGCTCTAATAATAATATTCAACGTCCATAATGACTGTGCTTCTAGCAAAATCATAAATTTTTCCCCTAAAAGGAACCCTAAATCATTATAAATTCCGTCTGTCAGAACATTCTTAATCGTAATGTCTGTCAGTTCATTCTCGGTGGCTGTTTTATCTTCTGGGTGGAGTGCCTTATATAATTGCAGCAGATATTTTTTTATCTTAAATAAGTCAGAAAACACACTATCCTTAATGGTATATTTAGCTATTGTTTCTTCTTCGGGTACTATCTGCTTTGTATTGTTCTGCACCTTATCACCTCGTTTTCTTAAAATCTGCGGAAAAATACGCGATATAGTTTACTCCTGCTGCACTTCAATTATACAAAAAAATGTCTGTCTTTACAATAAATTTCACATTGATTTTCTTCCTTCCTCCACTTCGTCCGTTACTATTGTCGGCTCTCATTCTGAAACTCCCTCTCAGGATTTTTCCTGTTATGGCTGATTACTTATCCTCTGATGCGCTACGTTGTCTTTTGTAGTTTTTCCCCGTTCGTCAATATATTGCTGCGATGAAATAAACGGCTCCCGAAGCGAAAGTCCCGAAAGCTCCAAAACAGCAACCCTTCCTGCAAACGATTCCGATACGTTTTTCATCATTTGATACTGCTGCGAACCCGTCAGTTGAAACAGTCCTTTTTCCTGCGTTTTATTATAGTTTCCTCTACAATTTATACAAACGATATTGACTTTCCAATCCCTATCGTCTATACTTCTATTCAAATAAAGGATTCAAACAAAAGAAATAAAAACAAAATAACAACAACTAACACGTTTGCGAGGGAACTGAACAAGTTGAAAAAGGTTAAGACCTGACCTCTCGACCTGTCGGCTAATACCGGCGTAGGGAAGCAATTTCTTACGCCGTACTGCGTCTGAAAGAGCTTCTTATTTTATTTGAAGCTCTTTTTTAACGCCTAAAAACAAGAACAGGAGGCAGAATATGACATTTATGGAAACCGTATTGAAGCAAAATTACCCGATTTGGGACAAATGCACAAACACGCTGTTTGTACAAAATCTAAAAAGCGGGACACTCCCCATCATGCATTTTCGGGAATACATGATACAGGACACAATCTATCTCAAACACTACGCCCACGTTTACAGAAAGGCAATCTACCCCAAAAGCAGTCAAATGCGCAAAGGCTTATGTGACAACAGCAATTGCGTACTCCCTTGACATCGGAACAGGCTGCGGACCGACGCACCATTTTTGGCAGCTTTACCAGAACTGGAAGAAGCTCAAAAAGCCGCACACGCAGGCGCAGACTATCTAGGCGTCGGCGCACTCTTTCCAGGCAGGACAAAAACAGACGCGCTATCTGTGTCGATGGACGAATTGTTAAAAATCCGACAATCCGTTTCCTTGCCGATTATCGTAATCGGCGGAATTTGCAAGGAAAACGCGGCGCAGTTAAAGAAACTGTTTTAATGCAAATACTTATGCAGTACACTCATCAGCAGCGATATGTCAAGCGGTTTTGCGATATGTGCATTCATGCCGCTTTTGAGAGCCGCCTCCTTGTCATCCTCCATCGCATTCGCCGTCATAGCGATAATCGGTAATGTTTTCACGTCCTCGCGGTGCATCGCGCGGATTGCCTTTGTCGCTTCATATCCATTCATAACAGGCATTTGCACATCCATCAGCACAGCATTGTAGTAGCCTTCTTCGGACTGCTCCACCATCGAAACCGCGTCCGTTCCGTCGGGCGCAACTTCGATGACAAATCCTGCCTCCTCCAAAATAACCTGCGCGATTTCCCGGTTCAGTTCATTATCCTCCACTAAAAGGAGCCGCTTTCCACTGTAATCCTCCTGCGTCCAAACAGCCCCCGTTTCCATCGATTGATGGTCGCCGATATTGTTCGCCGCCAGCAGTGCCGCCCTTAAATCCGACATAAACAGCGGTTTCGCGCAGAACGCGGTAACACCTGCTTCCTTAGCCTCCTCCTCAATATCCGACCAGTCATACGCCGTGAGAATGATAATCGGCACATCCTTTCCCGCCACACTGCGAATTTTGCGCGCGGTTTCAATCCCGCTCATTTCCGGCATCTGCCAGTCAATGATATAGGTGTGGTACGAATCGCCTTCCTCGTAAGCAGATTTTGCGCGGTATACCGCTTCTTTGCCCGATGTCGTCCACTCCGAACGCATTCCGATGCTCTTTAACATCTTGCTCACACTGTCACAGACGTTAAAATCATCATCTACCACTAGGGAGCGCAATCCCTCCAGTTCCTTAATCTCTTCCGCGGTCTTTTCAAGATCCTGAAGCTGGAGCGAAAGCTTTACCGTGAACGTGCTTCCTTTTCCGACCTCGCTTTCCACGGTAATTTCTCCGCCCATCATATCGATAATGCTTTTCGTAATCGCCATGCCAAGTCCCGCGCCCTGTATGCCGCTCCTTGTCGCAGTTGATTCCCGCTCAAACGGTTCGAAAATATGTTCAACGAACTCGCGCGACATTCCGATACCATTATCCTTTACCGTAAAAACATAATCGCCCCAGCCATGCTTAAATGTCGTGTTCTGCGCAATGCGGAAGCTCACCGTCCCGCCCGCCGGCGTATATTTGACGGCATTGCCCATCAAATTGATAAATATCTGATTTAACTTTAACGGATCCGCAATCACGTCTTCGTTTGCAACATCAAAGGTGTCAATGAACATCTCCAGCCGTTTGGATTTTACCTGCGGCTGAATAATGTTTACCAAATTGTGCATGATTTCCGGAATATTGCACTCCTGATTATGGATCTGCAGCTTTCCGCTCTCAATACGGCTCATATCCAAAATATCGTTAATTAATCCCAGCAGATGATTGCTTGAAGACAAAATTTTCTGCAGGCATTCCCGCACCTGATCCGTCCGATCCATATGGCTGGCTGCGATTGTGGCAAAACCGATAATAGCATTCATCGGCGTACGGATATCATGGCTCATGTTGGAAAGAAATGTCGTTTTTGCCTGATTCGCATGCTGCGCCTGCATTAAAGCATCCTGCAGCGCCTGTGTCTGTTCCCGCTGTTTTCTGACCTGATCCGTAATGTCACGCGACACTACCAGTGCAATCAAATCCCCTGTTTCATCGTCCCGCGTCATCACAAAAGACTGACGGACACACATTGCCGACCCATTATTCGCACCTGCCCAAAAATCCACATCGACTTCCATATTTCCCTGTTCATACTGCTCCTTCAGGAAATCCACGTTAACGGCTGCGTCATAGTCATCCCACGATTCCGGCAGGATAAACTGTGTCCAGCGCTCAAAACATTCAGAAACCTTGCACGGTGCAGATAACCCTGCTTCCTCCAGCATCGAAATTTCCCTATCACGATATACCCGCGTAACATCCTGTTCAATCCGGTCCTTTGTCAGATTGCATTCAAATGCACTGAACGAATTGGACATAATCGCAATGCGGTATTGACGCTCCTTTCGGTTCATTACAGCCCGTTCACGCTGCTCTCTTTGTTCCTTCAGTTTCATTTCCGTAACGTTTTGACGGACATATAAAACCCTGACAGGCTCCCCGTCCCTGCGGTCGAGACAGATTGCTATCAAGTATTCCCACGCTTCTTTTTCCTCTCGTAAAACATGGCATTCATGCGTAACGGAGTCCTTTGTGCCAAGCTCCTTCCTAATTGTTTCAATTTGCCAAAAATTAAGAAACTCCTCTTTTTCTTCGTCCCCAATGACATCTAAAGCATGATATTTGATTGCTTCGCTGTATACGCCTTCCATCGGAATACTGATATTCAGCGGTCCAATCCCTGCCAAATAGACATAACGGTCCTTTTCCAAATCCGCTATAAAATAACGGGACGCAAAAAGGATATTCATACCGCGAAGTACATCATTGATTGTTTTATTTTCCGTTTCCAGTTCCTTGCGCCTTCTTCCCGCATGGATAACCAAAACAGCGATATAAGACAGAAACAGCACAATCAGGCAGATTTCCAATCCCACTCCTGCCATATTTGCCCTTCTTACCATTGTCTGCGTAATATTTTTAGGGAATGCCTGCACAAGAACATAATCATATCCCGGCAGATGCATAACGCAGAGATTATCCGTTTTGCATCCTTTGCTGCACAAAAGCGCTGCGTTGCGGTTCTCTGCAAACGCTGTCTGTGCCGTTTCAGCAGTTTTGCCGTCAATAACGCCTGTCTGCGTCAACAAGTCAAATAAATTGTCCCCATACGTTCCGCTGCCGGAATCGGCAACAATCATTCCCTCACGCGTACAGAGGAACACGTCGGCAGGTGCGCCAAAATATGTAGCCGTAAGCATATCCCGCAGATAATCCCCAACAAAATATACCCCCAAAAATATTCCGGCAATTTCCCGGTCTTCATAGACAGGTGCGTAAAAAACCATTATCGGTTTCCCCGTAAGCTTTGATTCCTCCAAAACCTCAAGACCGCTCTCGCCCCGCATTCCACGCGCAAAATAATCCCTGTCTGAGCTGTCGCCTGTCTCCCCGCCTGCGGCAAGGTACACCCCGTTTTTATCTGCAAAACAAACGGCATCAAAGGTTGCATTGTCCTGCAAATCCTTCAACACCTGTGCATTCATTTTCGAACCGTTCTCGGCTATACTTGCCAAATATGCATTGTTTTGAATACGCCGCAGCGCATTGTCAAATTCACTCTCAATCCGCCCGACCGTCTGTCTTGCAGAGTCTTCTGCGTAAACTCTGTTCTGTTCCTGTATGCGCGCCCTGTTCTGCATGGTGTAAAGCTGAAATAAAGCAAGTACAACAATCAGAAAAAAAGATGCGTAAACAACCGGCTGCCATGTTTTTTTATGCTGTTTCATCTCATTCGGCGCAATTGACTATGAACGCGCCACTCCCTCCTCTTTCTATAAAAATCGTCTTCCTTTTACGGATTTGAATCGTGTACAATTTTAGAAAGATTATAGCACAAAATACATATGGTTATCAAGTTACTGTTCAGACAGGAATTAGCATTTACTGCTAATTCCGTGAGAACACGTACCGCAGCCGAGTAAAAATCCATCACCGAAGGTGATTTTGCATGGATTTTTACCTGTTACTGGAACGGAGTGTGCAGTAACATTATCAAGCGTCTCTCACTTTGCATTTGTGCGCCGCTATTGTGTTTTTCAAACCAGATTGATATAATAATTTTACCCTCTCTTTTTTGTGCAAAAATTGAGAGGAAGGATGTGATAAAATCCTTTATAGTAATAAGCAGGAGGGCTTTACAAAATGGAATGGATTGAACGATTAAACAGTGCAATGGGCTATATTGAAGAACACTTGACAGACAATATTGACTACGAACAGCTTGGGCGGATTGCCTGCTGCTCTGCATATCATTTTCAGAGAATGTTCACTTATATGGCAGGCGTCACCTTATCGGAGTATATCCGCAGGCGGAAAATGTCTTTGGCTGCGGTGGATTTACAGGGCGGTGATGTGAAAATTATAGAGATTGCGGGCAAATACGGTTACAATTCGCCGACTGCTTTTAACAGGGCGTTTCAAGCGATTCATGGGATTGCTCCGTCTGCCGTAAGGAGTGAGGGTGTATCGGTCAAATCCTTTCCGCCGCTGACCTTCAAGATTACAATTAAAGGAGCAGAAGAAATGAATTATCGGATTGAAACAAAAGAGGCGTTTCGGATTATCGGCGTATCTTCTCCACTGCATCAGGAGATTGAAGAGAATTTTGCCATCGTACCGCAAATGTGGCAGAACGCTGTGGCAAACGGTACACTGGAAAAGCTGGCAGGTCTGATGGACGCACAGCCAATGGGAATTTTGGGCGTAAGCGCCTGCAATGAAGAAAATGCGTGGAAATACTTTATTGCGGTTGCAAGCACAAAGACGGATGCGGGCTTGGAGGAATACATCGTTCCTGCGTCTACGTGGGCAATCTTTCCGGGAACGGGCACGAATTTATCCGTTCAGGATTTGGAGCAGCGCATTGTCACGGAATGGCTGCCGACTTCCGGCTACGAGTATGCCAATGCGCCTGACATTGAAGTTTACTTGAATCCGGACCCTCAAAATGCGCAGTATGAGGTATGGATACCCGTTGTGAAATGTTCTGATAAAAAGTGATGTTATTATGTTGCGAGCGGGGGCAGGCTTTTTCATGCCTTCTCCCAAAGCAGCGCATTTTATGTATTCTTTTCTTCTGTGGTTTGATTTAATGGTCTTGTCCGCTCTTTGATGAAACTGCTTTCCGATGCGGCGAATATATTTACGTATTTTATATCCGTTCCAATAAATCTTATGACATATTCTTTGTCTTTTTGAAGGTCTTTTAATTGGGCAGCAAATGCCGTGTTTGTGACAGTTCCGTCCCAACTTTTGCTCCAGAGCACTTCATTTGTACTGTTGTCCGCTATTTCTAAAAGACCGCTTTCCCCTCTCATTTGGAACACAAAATTAAATTCCAAAGTGTCAATATTATCTGTGGCGTAGAACAGTCTTTCGTTGATAAAAGGCTGGGTATCGTCATAATTTTCTGTCATTTCCA
This sequence comes from Lachnospiraceae bacterium UBA7110, assembly GCA_002492295.1. Taxonomy (GTDB): domain Bacteria; phylum Bacillota; class Clostridia; order Lachnospirales; family Lachnospiraceae; genus COE1. The sequence goes on along the minus strand of DKYC01000036.1, from coordinate 13,589 downwards.
TCTCAATCTCAAAATTCGGCGGCACGGACACAGTGCTATCGTCATTATGCATATAGTATCTGACTGCTTCGGAAAGTCCAAATGCTAGGTCGAACTTGTATATGCTGGAAACACCTGCAAAGTATATTTCTCCTGTGCCTGCCTTCGCACGCAATATTGTATCTATAGGAACCGATTCTTCTGTGGATTCTTGACTGTCTGCCAAAACGGTGATTTTTCCGTCGGAATCCTTATATAAGAGCTGAATATCTCCCTCTACTTTTTCCAGTTTTCCCTTGATTGTTATTTCCGTGTCGTTTGTTGCTTCCAGCATGGTCAATGTTCTTTTGCTGCTTAGATAAATCGTGCCGTTTACCTTGTACTGTTCCTCTGTGCTATTGCTGATAAAAGGCGAAAAGCTGTTTTGCGCTTTGAGACTTTCCGCGGTATCGGTCTTAGATGCTGCCTCTGAAACTGCTGCTTTTGTGCTGTTTTCTAAAAGCGCTGTTTCATGGTTTACGTGAAAAGCGCAGCCGGATAGGAGGAATAAAGCATTTAGCAATAATAGTATATTTACTTTCGTATATAATTTTGTTTTCATAATTATGGCTCCCCTCCGGTTTATTCCGCCTGTTATTCGTTTTGCGGTTTATGTACTCATAGGTTTCATATACATTTTACCACCACTTTTTTAAGAAATCCTTTGCATTGACCTTAAGATTTTCTTAAAACAACATTGCAATATCTGAAGCTGAAATGCTGAATATGACATTATTTTGTATGACAGCTAAACAATAGCGAGTAAAATTGCAATACATCAGATGTCTATTATAAATCTAATTCCCATTTTTCCTCTAATACAGGAATACCCCAATTATCGTTTTTACTGGTTTCTGTTATTTCAAAACCAGCTTTTTCATATAATTTCCTTGCGGTTTCCTGTGCGCTTACAGTCCACAAAAAGACATGGGAATATTTTTTCTCACGGCAAAAATCCAATGCCTTATGTAATAAATCCGTGCCAACGCCTAGCCCCCTTAGTTCCGGCTCTAAAAAGAAATATCTCAACTGCGCTGCGTTATCCTTTGTATGGGTGATTGCAACACAGCCTGCCGGGTTTTGGTCACATTCCAAAATAAACATACAATCTTTTTGCGGGTCAAAATTTTCAACAAGCGCAATTACGCCCTGTGTCAGATATTTTTTCCATACATCTGTTGTAAAGTGCCTTTCTGACTCATATAGCGACAACTGCCTGTCTATGACATATGATACATCTTCTTCCTTATATGGTCGAATGTTAATATTTTTCGTTGCTCTTGAAAAATACTTTTTAATCGTTCGTATGCTGCCAATCAGTTTTTCGCAATCCGCCGTATCAAGGTTGAAAATCAAATTTTCAATCTGTTTATTTGCATTATTTTCTAAATTGTGAAAGACTGTTTTTCCTTTTTCAGTCATATGTATTTCAATATTTCGGTTATCGCTGTTGCAGGTATTCCTGCTGATTAACTGTTCTTTTTCAAACTTATTGATAATCTTGCTCATATAACTTCGGTCAATATCCAAAACAGAACACAATTTGTTTGCTGTGCAGGTTTCCGTTTTACTGATTTCAAACAAAATCCTTGCTTCTGTAAGGGAATAGCCGGAATCAATAATATATTGGTCTAATAATCCTAAAATATTGGTGTAGAACCGATTAAAACCCCGTATTTCTGTAATAATATCATCTCTTTTCATGTTCGTATTCCTCCCATTTGTATATAGTTTCATTTGTCAACGATTATACGTAAATTGGTTGAATTTGTCAACAATATTCTAAAAAAATAGAGCCACATCCTGTCAGCTTATATGTGTTGGAAAAGCACAGAGCCAGTTCATAAAAAATGTAAGAAGCTATTGCTCAAACAGGGAAAAGAGATTGTCATTGTGACCCAACCGGTTGTGTGATATAATTTCGGTGTTGTAGCAGCAAATAGAAATTTGAGAGGATAAAGTATTATGGAAATTAGAGTTGCAACAGTAGAGGATGCGAAATCAATTCAAAGTATCTATGCACCCTATGTAGAAAAGACAGCAATTACATTTGAGTATGATGTACCATGTGTTGATGATTTTCGGCAGAGAATAACAAATACATTAGCGGAATATCCATATTTGGCTGCTGTTGAACAAGAGCAGATTATCGGATATGCCTATGCAAGCTCATTTCATTCAAGGGCAGCATACAGGCATTCCGCAGAGGTATCCATCTATCTCCACGAAAAATGGCATAAAAGGGGAATTGGGAAACAACTTTATCAAGAATTAGAAAACAGGTTGGTTAAGCAGAATGTATTTATTTTATATGCCTGTATTACGACTACCGAGCGCGATAATGATGAACATTTAACGGACGCAAGTGTTCTATTTCATAAAAGAATGGGTTACACAACTGTCGGAAAGCATAACTTGTGCGGATATAAATTCAATAAATGGTACAGCGTGATTTGGATGGAAAAGCTCATTGCAAATCGAGCAGACAAACCAAACGCCTTTATTCCGTTTTCTGAGTTAAACACGTAGATATATTCCAACTTTCAATACTAATACCATTATCATAAAAATCAAAAAGATAACTATTAGTGAATAACATACTTGACAATTTATCGCTTTATCAGTAGAATGTATCCTTAACTGGAATTTGTACTGCAAATGAGGTTTAGGAGGATTATTATGAATATTGAACACTTGAAAGAAAACGGAACAGATATTGCAGTTATTTCCAGTGATGAAAAGCTGATTGTTGATACGCAGACCGCTTTGGATTTGGCTATGACTGTTAAATATGAAACAGGTGCGGCAAATATAGTCATCAATAAATCGGCAGTTTGTGAGGAATTTTTTATTCTAAGCAGCGGCATGGCGGGCGAAATACTTCAAAAGTTTATCAATTACCATGTCAGGATTGCCATTTATGGAGATTACACACAGTATACAAGCAAACCATTAAAGGATTTTATTTACGAATCAAATAATGGCAATGATTTCTTCTTTGTGCCAACCAAAGAAGCGGCAATACAAAAATTGACAGAAACACAATAACTATAGCGTACAAATTCCAGTGATACGACTATCCTTTTTCCTATATGTCTGTCTCTTTTTGTATTTGCCGCCACTCTATAAATTATGCTTTTTCAGCCACCAAAAGAAAACGGTGGGTCTTTCCTTCTATGACGCCTTTGCGCTCCAGTATTTCCTGAGCATGATAAAGATTATCTAAACAATCCTTCACATTAAAATCCGGAAATTCCCACTCGATGATGCGAGCAAACCAGACAAGTGCGCCAACGTCCCAAAACTTTATCGAGCGAAATGCTTCTTCTGCCTCTATTATGGAAAATCCTGCATCTTCAAATGCTGTTTTGGCTATCCTTAAATATTGGTTCGGAAATGGGAGATCCGGTATTTCGTTCAGCAGTAGCGCTACGAGCTCCCTGTCATTTTCGGCTCCGACTTGTTCGGTAATGAAGATTCCGCCTTTTTTTAATACGCGCCCAATTTCCTTTGGATTAAAATTTCCATGCCGATTAAGCACGATATCAAAGCTTTGGTCGTCAAATGGCAGAGCGGCGTTGCAGTCTGCCTTTCGAAAATCAATCCCTAACGGTAGCAGCTCTCCTTTGCACCGCTCGACATTCGGCGGATAATTTTCTGTTGCTGCCAAATTTTGGTGTGGGTGATTCAGCGATAATAAAAATTCACCGCCGCCTGTATCCATGTCAAGCAGCTTCAGCTCCGGACGCAGATAATGTTCGACAATCTCCCGATAGTTCCACGGCAAATCATGCTCTTCCTCATATTTTCCTCTTATATGCGAAAAATCCCATCCGTCAATGTGTGCAATTTGTTCCTCATGCAGCCATTTGTTTAACAATATTTCTTTTCGTAAATTTTCTTTTTGTAATATTTCTTTGTTGTCCATATTCTTACCGCTCCTTTTCGTATTTTCGTTTTTATTTTTTCTACGATTCGGCGCAGTTTCCTGATAACATCATGGTAATAGGAACCTCGGTGCAACCTGTTATCAGTTTTTATAACTGCACCGAGTAAATACCTCGAACGTAATGCATTTGCATTTCACTTCCTTTCCAAGTTCTTTATCAAATTCTGAAAAAGTTATTTTCTGTTACATCAGTGATTAATCCTGAATCGGTTCGCAGCCTTCAATTTCATCAATCATCGGAATTTCTTTCTCCAACTGTTCTTTATCAATTTCTTTTAATTGAACATCACCCTCGCCATTATCAGAAAAGGTATATATGCTGTCATTCCAAAGAATCCATCGCTGTGTGTCGCTATATAAAATATCATCCCAACCTGCCTGCAATATCTGGCTGCTGTAATAATTATTCTGTTTGCTAATCAGGACAAACTTTTCGCATAAGTAATAATTAATAACCGTATTCATCGTTTCGCCGTATAGTTCAACCCGATAGCGCAGGCAACGGTTTTCATTGTCCAAATACTTTACCAATGTCGCCGTGCTTCCGTCATTATCCAATTCTGTCTCAAATTCTTCTATCCGCATTGACGAATCGGAATTGTTCATTGCGTTTGTTGAATACAAGTTAATAAAATGCATCATATAATCCTGTACTAAATGGTTACTAATTTTCATTTAATTCCTAATTGTAACTTCCCCTGTCACACCTGTCAAGGCGCCGCCTTCGGCGTGAACGAACAGCCTGTATTCTCCGGACTTTACACTCCAGACAATATCATCAGAATCAATTTCCAACACTCCGTTTTGAACTGTCGTCCCGACTGTATTATAATAGGTATTTGACCGCTTTTGTTCCTGTCCCGGTTTGATAAATCCGACAATAAGCTGCTGACCGGTTTCTGCTGAAATATGATAGGATACGCGATTGTCCTCATTCAAGCTGTATGTCCCCAAATAAATGTATTCCCCGGATTTTACACTGTCAATCTCCACAGGAATCGTAATGTCCTGTCCTTGCGTCCGGCCGTCTTCCTCTTCCGCATCGCCCATATCGCCCAGCAACTCGGCTGCTTCTGTCTCTGTCATATAAGCAACACCTGTAATCTGCCCGTCTTCCCCTCTAAGAATCCTGATATTTACAATCCCTGCAGGATTCATGTTCAAAGTATAAAAAGACTTATTTGGTCGTGTGTCGAGAAAAATATTGACTAACTGTCCCTTGTAATAATAATTTTTCCCGTTTTTCGTGACGCCTACAGCTTGATATTGCGCCAGTTGCTCTTTTTCCAATTCTTTCTCCAGTTCATCCGATTCATCATACATTTCGAGTTTTTGAAACACCACCGACTGAAACGCAAAATCCTCGTCCTCTAACGCTCTGTCCAGCCAAAGATTCAAAGCTTCCTCACTCATGCAGTCTGCAAGAACCGAAAAAAAGGAAATACCCAATACACCCGCCAGCCAAATCAGCCAAATATAATTTAGGAACAGCGTCATCCTATCTTGGAATGAATATTCGGCTGCCGGAACGATTGTCGGCTGCTTTCCATTTTGATGGTCAACGTCCACGTCAATCACAGGTGCATGAATATCCTGCAAATCGTCAGGCGAAGTCTGGATTATTGTCCGGTCGATTGTCTGATAGGTTTTCCCCAGCAGATTTATTTGCGCCCCAAAAGGAAGCAGCAGACGCAGGATAACAATCAGCCAAATATAATACTGCCATTGCCTGCTGATTTTATCCTTCAAAATTTGTTTTCCAATCAGCAGTATCAAAATAAGCAATGCGCCAGAAAAGGACATTGACAAAAATAATTTCAAAACGGTGTTCATCTCTTTTCCCGCCCTTTCTCCAACAGTTTTTTCAAGTCCTCATATTCCTCGTCTGTCAGCAGGTCTCCCGAAATCAAATTTGTTACCAGTCCCTTTGCGTTTCCCTCATAGATTTTACCGAGAAAATTTTTTGTCTGCTCCGTTTGGTATTCCGTTTCCAAAACAAGGGCGGTATATTCGTTTCGGCGTCCGCTTTTCTTAGCGCTTAGAAAGCCTTTGTTGATTAGGCGCGATAAAAGTACAATTAACGTATTTTTTTGACACGGCTTGCCTTTCGCCGCCAGACCGTCCATGATATACGGAAACAATGTCACTTCCTGCGGATTGCTCCAAATGATTTTCATAATTTCAAGTTCGGCATCCGATATTTGCTGTACCATGCGATTTTCCTCCCTGTTTAACGTATAACATTTTGTTGTCTATTAGTATAACGCCATGTCATACCATTGTCAATCCTATATCGCATAATATGCGATTCCCCGAGTTTGCCGCTTTTATCCTCACAAGCAGCAAACCCGGGGAATCTTCCTCGGTCAAGCGTATTTTGATTACCCGGATTTGGTAGGAGAAAAAGATTCGGATTCCTTTAACAAATTACGTCCCGGAGGCGCCATAGGTAAAATTTACCACAGTAGCTTCACTGTATTTTTCAAACGCTTTATAATACGCTTCCTCTGTAAGTGCTTCCGTTTTACCCTCTTTTTCTAAAGTATAAGAAGCGTTTCCGTTTTCATCAAACTGCTCCCATATTCCCTCCGCTAAAACAAGCGTTCCGGTTTTTTCATCAATTTCAAAACGCTGCATACTATGTCCCGATGCTCCGTAAATACCTGTCTTGTCGTAGGAGATAGGATATGCCGTCCCGAAGCTCTCAATCATGCCTATCTTTTTCACTTCTTTGTCTATCGCATAGTACACGTCACAACAAAGCGCCGCCTGATTTCCGGAACCGTCATCATAAAACTGGGAAGTGACAAGCAAAACAGGTGAAGATGCATTGGTTTCTACGATTGCAAAAAGTTCGTCGTCTTCTAAGCCGCCGATTGTCGCTCCATATATTGCCGCATACTCTTCACTTTTGTTTTTATTTCCGCAAGAACACAGGGAAACAGTCAACACACACACAACAATGCAGGAAATAATACTCTTTATCTTGTACATATCATTTCATTCTCCTTTTCTGTTCCTAAAAATACAGCACAGAAGTAATACGAGTCCAATTCCACCTGCAATAATAGACGGAAACATCAATGCCGTATAATTAACAGGAACGTTTTCATACCGTCCGGTAGCGATATACCTGTATAGCATATATTGGGTACTCAGCGTTGTATTTTCCAGTGCTGTTACATAAGCAAAATTTAAAATACCGACCATAATAAACAGTAATCCGCTGATGAACAGCAGCGTCATTTTTCGGTTGTGCAGATTCATTTTCATTAAGTCGTCTAATGTGATTTGTTCGTCATTTTTTCTTGCCGCATTTGTTTTTTCTTCCATTACATCTCCTTCCATCAGTCAAATACCTCGCTGCAAGCTACAAGGCATTTGACCCTCGCGGCAGTCGCCAAATATCTGCAAGCAGCTACTTGGCTCGTTGCTCGCGGGAATAAATCATCCAATGACACATGAAATATTTTGCATACTCTGACGATGCTTTCTAAATCCGGGGAAGTGTTACCCGTTTCACATATTTAAAGATACTGGTAATTAAATTTTGATACATCAGTCGATTTTTCCTATAAAGCGGTAGTATATTTCTATTTCCTGTTCCGCCGTGCCATCCTCGTGCCTGTCTGCCTCATGGACAACTATCTTTTCAATCAACGTGTTTAGAAGTGATGCTGTAAGCTCTGTTGGATAAGCCGCCTCTTTGACATAAGACATCCACTTTTCCGCATCAGATACAGTCTGCCTCGTTTCATTCAGCCTGACTTTTAATTCTGTAAGCTGTCCTTCAAGCTGCGCCTGCTCGTCCTGATATTTTGCTGACAACATGTTGAAATTGTATTCTGTGATGCGCCCTGCCACCCAGTCCTCATACAGCCTTGCAAATAAAGCGTCCACTTCTGATTTGCGTTTTTCAGCCCGTTTCAGGTCACTTTCCTGCTTTTTGCGGATAACGCCTGTTTCCCTGTCGCTTGCGTTCAGCAGCTTCTTTAGCAATTTTTCCTCGTCCATATGTGCCTGCCCTGACCAGAACTGTAACCTTGACAGTACATAGGCATAAAGTGTATCATAACGGATAAAATGACCGCTGCAATAAGCCTTTCCAAGACTGCTGTACCTGCTGCATTTGAAATAGCTGTATGGAGTTTTGCACTGTTTTTTTGTGGCAAAACTAAGCGACCAGCCGCAGTCAGCACACTTCACAAGTCCTGCAAATATCTGTGTTGTACTGTCCTTTCTTTCCCTACGCCTTGACGCTATCTGCCCCTGAACCTTATCAAAATCAGACCGTGATATAATCGGTTCATGTGTTCCTTCAATCCTTAACCATTCGCTTTTGTCTTTGCGTATTCGGTGTTTATTTTTAAAGGATACATTGGTTTCCCTGTAATGAATGGAATTGCCGATATAAGTTTCATCCCTTAAAATGCTCTTTACCTGCGCAATTGTCCATGACCATGATTTTTCTTCCGGTGCGTCTGCATAGATATTTGCAAACGTGCCATACCTTTTGTAGTTGAGATAACCGGGAGTAGGGATTTTTTCGGCTATCAGGAGTTTTGTAACCTTTGCAGAACCGTTACCAAGCAGCGCAAGTTCATAAATTTTTTCAACAATCCACCGTGTTTCCTCGTCAACCATAAGTTTGTTTTTGATGTCAGGGTGCTTTTTGTAGCCTATCGGGGCATATGCAAAAGTACGCTCACCTGCCCTGAATTTAGCGTTTAGTGATGTCTTTACCTTGCGGCTTGTGTCTTTTGCAAACCATTCATTGAACAGGTTCTTAAAGGGGACGAAATCACTTAATCCCTTTTCCGTATCCTCTCCGTCAGAAACTGCAATATAGCGGACTTTCTTTTCAGGGAAATAAAACTCAAGATAATAGTCCATCATAACGTGTTCCCTGCCGAAACGGGATAAATCCTTTGTGATAATACAGTTGACTCTGCCGGACTCAATATCGTCCATCATTTTCTGAAACGAGGGACGCTCGAAATTTGTCCCACTCCATCCGTCATCCACGTACTCGTCAACTATATGGAATCCATTTTCCCTTGCAAACTGTGTCAGAATGGTTCTCTGCGTTTCAATGCTCACGCTGTCGCCGTAATTCTCATCATCACGGCTTAACCTCATATAAATTGCTGTATTGATATTTGGCTGTTTCATATAATCTCCTTTCATGAAACAACCCACGCTTACAATACCTGCAAATCGTATTCACGATTAAAACAAGTATATCATTTTCGTGGGTGTTTCTCAACGGTTCTTTTTATAAATTTGGCTACGAAACTTTTTGTTTCTCATGCTGTTTTGCTTCGTGAATTATCAGGTTCTCCATCAGGCTTTCCATTGTCTTTCCGCTATCGGGAAAATGTTCCGATATGATTATCCTCACATTGCCGTACTCAAAATAGCCTGATTTTACAGTGCCGTTTGATTTTTCCATATATCTCCTCCAATTCTCTTTTATTGGGAGCTGGATTGTGCTATACTCATTCTTTAGCAGTACCAACTTCCGTGATATTGAAATATCAATTTCAGTCTAAAAGAAAGCAGTCAGAACCACATTGAGCGCAAACTGACTGTTGATTGACTAAAAAATGGGGAAGGAGTTTTAAAACTATGGAGCGCCTTGATTTTTGTTCCGTTATGGGTATCATGCGCCGCTATATCAGTGAGGATATGCCATACAGGAATGGCATTGGGATAAGCCAGATTGATTTTCTGTATATGCTGTTTGATGATTATTTCCAAAACGGCGATACGGATAATTTTGTGCTGGATAACGGGCTTGTCTGCCGATGGATAAACGGTCAGGCAAAAGTAAGCCCGAAGATAACGGGATATTATATTTCTGATAAAAAGGGCAGGAATGATTTTGTAAAGAATTTTGAGGAAAATATACTTCCGCTGTTTTATGATACAGGGTTTGTGATAACCCAAATACATGATTTACTTGTGCAGGATAATTCGATATCGGAAATGCAGCGGCAGAAACTGAACAAAGCATACCCATGTAAAACAGAAAAAGCACAGGCAGAATATCTTACAGACCTGTTGTTATTCGGTATGAAGCGGAATTTTGTAAAAAGGGACACCAAGACAAAAGAACTGCTTACCGCTGGAAACTTTTCTCCGATGGTGGCAGATTATATATACGAGAATGAAGTGCCGAAACCATGCCGTTATTTCTGCGGGCGTGACAGCGAACTTGATGCACTGCATAAATTACTGACCGACGAGGGAAAGGTATTTTTACATGGTATCGCGGGGATTGGAAAAAGCGAGCTTGCAAAGGCATACGCAAAACTGTATAAGAAAGAATACACCAATATCCTTTACATTATATACAGCGGCGATTTAATGCGTGATGTTACCCGTATGGATTTTTCTGACGACCTGCCGGAAGATACTGACGATGAGCGTTTCAGAAAGCATAACCGTTTTTTACGGTCTTTAAAAGAGGATACGTTAATCATTATCGACAACTTTAATACAACAGCCACAAAGGACGCATTTTTATCCGTCATGCTCAAATATAAGTGCCGCCTGCTATTTACCACCCGCAGCAGGATAGAAAGCAGCCCCTGTATGCTGCTTGAGGAAATCAGCGACAGGAATATACTTTTAGAACTTGTCGGAAATTATTATACAGAAGCGCCAAACTACAAGATGCTCATGGAGCAGATAATAGAAACTGTACATTTCCATACCTTAGCCGTGGAACTGTCCGCGCGGCTGTTACAGACAGGTATATTAGAGCCAGAAGAACTTCTTAAAAAGCTGGAGGAAGAAAAAGCAGGAATGTCTGCAACCGACAAAATCGGCATCACAAAGGACGGGGAGAGCCGCAAAGCAACTTATTATGACCATATCCATACACTGTTCTCGCTGTACAATCTCGATGAAATGCAGACCGAAATTATGCGCTGCCTGTCGCTTATCCCATTGTCGGGAATCCCGTCAAAACTGTTTGCAGCATGGTTAAGGCAGCAAGACATGAACAACATAAATGATTTAGTGGAAATGGGATTTATACAGCCAAAGAGCGGGCGCATGATAACACTGCACCCAATGTTACAGGAGATTGCCATAACGGACACAAAGCCGTCCGTCACGAACTGCCATACCATGCTCGACTATCTGCAAAAAGAGGTATTCTGTTATCATGGAATAGATGTACCATATTATAAGCTGCTTTTTGCCACCACACTAAACATAAATGATTTGATCGATGTTGACGATAAGGAATTTTATCTACACTTTTTGGAAGATGCCTTTGCATATATGGACAAGTACCACTTTGAAGATGGCATGAAAAAAGTGATTGATGTGATTGAAAAACTGTTAAAAGACAGCACTGTCGGAACAGCCAGAGACAGGGCTCTCTTGTTGGATTATAAGGCGGCTATGGCAGACCAGACTTCAAAAGCCATAAAACTTGAACAGCAGGCACTTGAACTTCTGACGGAAATAAACGCTGACAATGCCCTGTTAGCGTCTAACCTCAATGCAAATATGGGTGCACTGTACCATAAAGCAAATAAAAACGACCTCGCAGCATATCATATGGAACAGGGCATTTCAATATTAGAGAAATATGGGCTTATCTACATGAACCAGAGCATAGTGCAGATATGCAACTATGCCGTCCTGCTGCATGACATGGGTGAATCAGAGCGTGGGCTTTCCGCCCTCCGCAGGTGCGCAAAGACTGTAAAAGAGTATAGCTCCGAGCTGTCGAGCGACTATGCTGCCATACAGGAAGCGATGGGAAACATTAACCTCGCCTACGGCAGACTGGACAAAGCAAGGGAACATCTGCAAAAAGCATTGTCAATTTATGAACAGTTGTGGTCTGACGATCCGCAGCTTATAGAAGCAAAACGGGAGGAAATATTACAGCAGTACACAGCGGCAGGATTAGGCATAGGGGGCAGTCTTTTGATAAAACAGCAATTAAAATGACACAGACGTACAAAACAATTATTTTTAAGGTGGGCGACCAAATGTCGCCCACCTCAATCACTTTAAGAATATAAATTTTATCATAGCGACAAAATATTGTTAATTTTTTCTGCATGACAGCAGAATCAGACGTGCAAAATGCACACTTGATTTATGCTGTTCTTTTTTTGCTCTGTTTATAACTGATTTTCATTATTAGTCAATCTACAGTCAATCCATGCTCAATGTATCATCGCCCAATTTCCGTTAGACTAATTTTACACGGAAACAGTACCAGATTGAAAAGTCAGGTACTAATATCGTGAAAATAAATTATCGGGAGAAATAAACACATGAAAGAACTTAACAGCATCAAAATCGTTGCCATAGACCACGGCTATGGCAACATCAAGACCGCAAACACAGTCACACCCACTGGCATTACAGCCTATGACACCGAACCGATTTTCACAGGTAATATTTTAGAGTACAACGGCAGATATTACCGGATCGGGGACGGACACAAAGAGTTTGTGCCTGATAAATGCATGGACGAGGATTATTACCTGCTGACCATGATGGGCATTGCAAGGGAGCTTCACAGGGAACAGCTTACGCAGGCAGACGTACACCTTGCCGCAGGGCTTCCCCTCACATGGGTGCGCAGGCAGAGAGAGGATTTCAGGGCATACCTTATGAAAAGCCCATGCATGGATTTTCGTTTCAATGGGACAGATTACCATATTAACGTTGTTGGGTGCAGCATCTACCCACAGGGCTATCCGGCGGTTGTTGAACATCTTGCGGACTTTAAAGGCACAAACTTACTTGCAGACATTGGCAATGGGACTATGAATATTCTGTATATCAGCAACAAAAAGCCTGTTGAGAACCGCAGTTATACAGAAAAATGTGGCGTCAACCAGTGCATGATTGCGGCTAGAAACGCAGTTCTTGACAGTTTCGGCGTAAAAATCGAGGATTCCATTATTGAACAGGTTTTGCGTTCCGGCACGGCGGATATCGGCAGCACTTATCTTGAATGTATTGAAAGAACTGCTGCAGAGTATGTAAGCAATATTTTCGCCACCCTGCGCCGCTATGAATACAATCCCGACCTTATGCGCTTATATGTAGTTGGCGGGGGAGGCTGTCTGCTGAAACATTTTGGAAACTATGACAAAGAGCGTGTGACAATCATTGATGATATTTGTGCGACGGCAAAAGGGTACGAATTTCTGGCGTACCATGCGCTCCGCAGAAAGGAGCAGGCATGAGAAACAATATCCGCAGCACTAATTTACGATTTAATCTCGACAAGGATTTACAGCGCAAGGCATGGCAGTACCTACAGACAATGGACAAAGGCACTTTTAAATCGTACAGCAATGCCATAGCCTTATCAGTATGTGATTTTTTTGAACGCTACTACCACAGGAAAGACGATCCCTATTTTGAAACAAGACAACGCGAGGAACAGTTTGTAGAGCAGATTGTAGGCGCGGTTGAAAAAGCTATGGAGAAAACATTTCCGCTGTTTCTTGCAGGTCTGATGTCAGGCATCAGACAGACTAAAGCCCATATACCAGCGCCATCAGCGGTCACTACAGCCTTATCAGATAATCAGAACAGTGATGAAGATGTGGACTGGGACTTTCTCGGTGAATAA
>DKYC01000047.1:2233-17789 GCA_002492295.1 Lachnospiraceae bacterium UBA7110 | reverse complement strand
CCTCCACCGGACGTTATCCGGCATCCTGCCCTATGGAGCCCGGACTTTCCTCACCTTCCGCATTCCGCGAAAGCTGCGATCATTTGCCACAGTGGCATTTTATCATAACCGTTTTAACTGTCTGCCCACTCTTTTAAATGTTTAATCATGCCTAATCCATTGTTTCCTGTTCGGTAAGCCACACTGGTAATATAAAAAACAAGAACCAAAAGCTGTGCCGCACACCGCTTTAATACCTTTATCACTCAGATTTCCTCCCAATAATAAGTCCTATACCTTAAAGCAGCTTCCTCCCACAAACTCCCTGACAATGGAATTTTTCGGCAATGCCTCCGTACTGACACCCAAAAAGTAGCTTAAAAATTTTAACAGCCGCACTGCTTCAAAATACTCCGGCTCACCCTTCTCAATGTTGTAAAGAAGCGGCTCCGCATACTGCTTCAGCACCGCAAGCTCGTAAATCAGTGCGGAATTAAACATTGCGTCCGCGCTCTCCTGGAACGGGAAAATATTCTCCTCCTCGCCCTTTCTGACCGACGGCCACATATGTATCGTGCGCTTTGCCGTAGCACCCCTTGTCCGCGCATCCCGCACCATCCGCCTAAGAAGCCTTCCGTCTGTCGTCGGGATACGGTTGTGCTCATCGATATTGAGCGACGTGAGCGCGCTGATATAGATTTTATACTTACTCTCTGCCGGAAGCGCATAGGACATCTTGTCGTTCAGCCCGTGTATTCCTTCTATCACAAGCACATCATCCGCGCCAAGCTGCTTAAAGTTTCCTTTGTATTCCCGCTTTCCCGTGACAAAATTAAAGGTCGGAAGCTCCACGCGCTCGCCCGCAAGAAGCTTTAACATGTCCTCGTTAAACTGCTTCATGTCAATCGCCTCAAGGCACTCGAAATCATAGTCGCCGTTTGGCTGTCTTGGCGTATTCTCCCTGTCCACAAAATAATCGTCCACCGCAATCGGATGCGGCACAAGCCCGTGGGTCTTTAGCTGTACGGAAAGCCTGTGTGAAAAGGTCGTCTTTCCCGACGAGGACGGTCCCGCAATCATCACGAATTTCACGCCGCCCCTCGACACGATATCCGACGCAATCTCACTGATACGCCGCTCCTGTAGCGCCTCCTGCACTAAAACAAGCTCATTAAACCTGCCTGCGCGTATCTCGTCATTTAAGTCCGCCACCGTATCAACGCCAAGCTTCCCGCCCCAGTCCGTCGCAATCGACATCGCGCGGAACAGCTTCGGAAGCGGTTTAAATTCCCCCAGCACATCCGGATTGCTCTTCTCAGGCAAAATCAGCACAAAGCCGTCCTCATATTTCTGCAAATCAAAATGCTTCACGTAGCCCGTGCTTGGCAGCATATAGCCGTAATAATAATCCTTGTAACCGTCAAGGTTATACACATTGACGGTCGAGCTGCCCCTGTATTTAAAGAGATTAACCTTATCCTCCATCTTCTGCTCGCTAAAGATAGCATTCGCCTCCTCAAGCGGCATGGAACGCTTAATCACATACAAATCCCTGTTAATGTACTCCTGCATTTTAGCCTTCACCTGTGCAATCAACGCGTCCGTTATCTCAAAATCGCCTTTTTTTGAGCAGTATAACCCGTTCCCGATTGCAAATTCGAGCTTAATCTTTTCAATTTTATCGGCACCCACAACCTCCTGGATTGCCTTCATCAAAATCAAAATCGCCGTCCTGTTATAGGTCTTATGTCCCGTATCGTCCGTGAGCGTCAGAAACTCCACCGTACAGTCCCTGTCCACCTTTTTAAACAGCTCCCTGATTTTTCCGTCCCGCACTGCAAGCGCAATCTGATGCGGATAATCCTTCTGGTAAACGGTCGCAATTTCACCATATGTAATTCCCGCGGGATATTCCCTTGTCTTCCCGCCCACCGTAACAGTGTAACTGTTGTTATTTTCTTTTCTTCTATCCATCGCCTTACCCCTCTTATTTCATTGGCAGACACT
This sequence comes from Lachnospiraceae bacterium UBA7110, assembly GCA_002492295.1. Lineage (GTDB taxonomy): Bacteria > Bacillota > Clostridia > Lachnospirales > Lachnospiraceae > COE1. Next base: position 15,803 of record DKYC01000047.1, on the reverse strand, counting down.
GCCACATCCTGTATCTCTGCCTACCGGACTACAAACGGCTCACAAAATTGGGCACTGCACACCTTAAGCTTCGGAAATTCCCGATTGATAAATTCCTCCATATAAGGTATAAACAGTTTCTCAATCCCGTAATGCCCCGCGTCAATCACTGTAAGTCCCTGCGCCACCGCGTCAATGCCTTCATGGTGGTCAATATCTCCCGTAATCATCACCTCCGCGCCCGCACGCACGGCATCCCCGATGAAACTTCCCCCGGAGCCCGGCATCACTGCCGCCATCTCCACAATATCGCCCAGGTCCCCAAATACTCTCACATTCGGCACGCGAAATTTTCTCTTGACAAGCTCCGCAAGCGTTTCCACACTCATGCGCTTTGGAAGATATCCTACGCGCCCGCAGCCTTCCTTCGAGATTTCATCCTCAAAAGTCACGTTTAATACTTCCCTGTTCTGCAGTCCAAGCTCATCCGCCGCCGCGTCCGCCATTCCCATCACGTCAAAATTCGTATGCATTGCATAATAACTGATATCGTTTTGTATCAGCGTGACAATACGCCTTCCGATAAAATCATCCGTATTCACACGCGAAAGCTTCCTGAAAATCAGCGGATGATGCGTCAGCAGCAAATCTGCCCCCGCACGGATTGCGTCCGCAATCACCTCATCCGTCGCATCAAGCGCAATATAAACCGTCTCCACATCTTTGTCGCGCCTGCCCGCAAGAAGCCCGATATTGTCCCATTCCTCCGCATAATTTTTCGGTGAAAGCGTCTCAAGCTTTTCCATGATTTCCCCGCACTTCAAGATACCGTACCCCCTTTTCAAATCTGCTTATAATAACTGTAAAGGCAGAACACAATATCGCTTAAATCCGCATCAAGCTCTGCAATCCGCTCCTGTCCCCTTGCAGTCATCTGCCCTGAAGCCCTAAGCTGCTCCCTGATATGCTCAAGCCCTTCCTTCCGCCACAACAGATACCGCTTTAAAACGGGGTGCGCCTTTTCCAGAAGATATGGTCCATATGTATCCTGTACCCTTGTAAGCCTTATCGCCTCCTCTGTACAGATTTCCGATATATCGGGGGGATTTCCGCGCACCATCGTGCGTCTTCCCATCTGCTCCAAATTTCCTGCAAGCGTGCGTTCCTGCTTTCCAAATGCCGCGGGCAGCACGCGCATCATCGGATAATATTTCCCGTCCTCAAAAACCATATCCTCCTTCTCAATCAGATACCCGTTAGTGCGCAGGTATTTGCGCACCTCATCAAGCTCTGACTGCGGCTGCAGCACCACCTGTTTCATACCGCCAATCAGCGTACGTCCCTGCTCCAATATCGACACCACAAGCCGCCCGCCCATGCCGGCACAGACAATACCCTCTGCCTCATTTGGCAGAAGCGCCGCCGTTCCGTTTGAAAGCCGCGTCTCAATATAGTCCTGCATGCCGTAATCGCAAATATGTTCCTTCGCACGCTCAAGCGGTCCGCTGTTAATGTCCATCGCAATCACATGCGCGCAGGTACGGCTGCGGATGAGCTCCATCGCCACATAACCGTGGTCGCATCCGATATCCGCCACGCTGTCACAGGGCAGGACAAGCGCAGCCACAGCCCGCATTCTATCCGACAACTGCATCCGCATTCTCCTAATCCAAATAATCCTTTAACTTACGGCTTCTAGAGGGATGACGCAGTTTCCGAAGTGCCTTAGCCTCAATCTGACGGATGCGTTCCCTTGTGACATTAAACTCCTTGCCAACTTCCTCAAGCGTGCGTGCACGTCCGTCATCAAGCCCAAACCGCAGCCGCAATACCTTCTGCTCCCTGTCGGTCAGCGTGTCAAGCACCTCGACAAGCTGCTCCTTTAACAGCGTAAACGCCGCCGCATCCGCAGGCACCGGCACATTGTCATCCTGGATAAAGTCTCCAAGGTGGCTGTCCTCCTCCTCGCCGATTGGTGTTTCAAGCGATACCGGCTCCTGCGAAATCTTCAAAATCTCGCGTACACGCTCCTCGGGCATATTCATCTCCTTTGCGATTTCCTCCGGAGTCGGTTCCCGCCCAAGCTCCTGCAAAAGCTGCCTGCTCACACGGATTAGCTTGTTGATAGTCTCAACCATATGCACAGGAATACGGATTGTCCTTGCCTGATCCGCAATCGCCCTTGTGATTGCCTGCCGTATCCACCAAGTCGCATATGTGGAAAATTTATAGCCTTTTCGATAATCAAATTTTTCAACCGCTTTTATCAGACCAAGATTGCCCTCCTGAATGAGATCCAAAAACAGCATCCCTCTGCCCACATAACGCTTCGCAATGCTCACAACAAGCCTGAGGTTCGCCTCCGCTAACCTCTTTTTCGCCTCCTCGTCGCCAAGTTCCATCTTCTTTGCAAGTTCGATTTCCTCGTCGGCACTTAAAAGCGGCACCTTCCCGATTTCCTTTAAATACATCCTTACGGGATCCTCAATGCCGACGCCGTCGGGAACAGACAAATCAATGTTCTCCACGTCCATATCCACTTCTTCCTCGTCACTCAGAAGAAGGTCATCATCCGGCAAGTCATCGTCATCATCCGTGATGCGCAGCACATCCACGTTACTTTGTTCCAGAAAATCCAGGATTTTCTCAAACTGCTCCGTCTCAAGAGGCATGTCCTTGAAAAAGTCGCTGATTTCCTGATACTCCAGCACGTTTTTCTTCTTCTTGGCCATCGCAAGAAGCTCTTTTAGCTTTGCCTCAAATTTTGCTTGTGTGTTTTCATCCATTCTGGTCAATCCTCCATACCATATATTTTTATCCTTAATTGAAAGAAATATGCGTTCTGTTAAGTTCTTCCAGTGCTTTTTTGCCCTCAACCGCAAGGCTTAACGCGGCAATCTCCACACCGGAACGCTCCAGATAATACTCATAACTGTTTTTTTTGACGCGCACCAGAATATCGTGAAACGCCTTTTCCTTCTCCTGCACCGTCAAAAGCTCGGGAAGCTGTGTCGTAAACAGGGATGCCGCCTCGCTTTGCTCTTTTTCATCGTCAAACATATCAATAATGCCCGCGGGATTTACCTGTCCGTCTTCCAAATCCGCAAACATGCGCTGCGCCACCTTTTTATACAGCTCGTCCGTAAAATCCCCCGGCGTAAGATAAGCCTTTATTTTCCCATAAAGCTGCGGATAATCCGTAAGCCACGTCAGCAAAAGCCGCTGCGCTTTCCTGGCGTTTTCCTGCACCGGATTTTTTCCCCTGCTGTTTATCCCTGATTTCGGGCGTTCCCGCAAAGCGGATGAAACCGCATATCCTCCCGTCTTTGCCGCCATGTTGACGACAAGTTTCCTTAAATTTTCAAAGCCGATGTGGTACTTATCCGCAATTGCCTCTATATAATTTTCCCGCTCCACATCCTCCCCAAAATCACAAAGCCTTCTTGCAATCTGATTGTGAAAGTTTGTTTTCTCCTCCGGGTCATTCATGTCAAAATCGCGCTCCAGCATACGGATTTCAAACAAAAACGAATTTTCCGCATGGTCAATACGTTCCTGAAACGCCTCTTTTCCGAGATTTTTCATAAATTCATCGGGATCCTTATAAGGCGACATATTAATAATCTTTCCCGACATCCCCGCATCACGCAAAATCCCGATAGCACGCAGCGCCGCTTTTACGCCTGCCCCGTCACTGTCATAGGCAAGAAGCACATCCTTTGTATACTTTTTAATCAACCCTGCCTGTCCCGGCGTGAATGCCGTTCCAAGCGAAGCAACCGCCTGTGTAAAGCCCGCCTGATGCATACTGATAACATCCATATACCCTTCGCACAAAATAATGTTCCCCGTCCTTGACGAGCGCGCAAGGTTCATGCCGTACAGGTTTCTGCTCTTGTCAAAAATCTCCGTCTCGGGAGAGTTCAGGTATTTCGGTCCCTTGTCGTCCGCTCCCATAATCCGCCCGCCAAATCCAATCACACGGTGGTTAATGTCCTGTATCGGAAAAATAACACGGTTCCAAAACTGCGTTACCGTTCCGCGCCGCTCGTCCGCCTTGGCAAGCCCCACGTCCCGGATTAAATCATCCTTAAAACCCTTTTGGTGCAGATATTCCAAAAGCTCCCCGCCCCTTACGGGCGCATAGCCAAGCCCGAAGCGTTTACGGGTTTCGTCCGAAAGCTTCCTGTTATCCAAATATTCCCGCGCCTTCGCGCCATGCTCACCGCGAAGCTGGTAATAATAAAACTTCGCCGCCTCCTTATTGACCGCCAGAAGCTGCTGGCGCCTGCTCTCCCTGCGCTTTGCCTCCTCCGAATATGCCTCTTCGGGAAGCTTTATCCCCGCCCGGTCCGCGAGCATCCTGATGGCTTCCGGAAACGTGCAGTTTTCATATTTCATCACAAACGTCGTCACGTTTCCGCCCTCGCCGCATCCAAAACACTTATAAATCTGCTTTGAGCGGCTTACATAAAAGGAAGGCGTTTTTTCCCCGTGGAACGGACAGCAGCACACATAATTACTTCCCCTCTTCTGAAGACCGACGTAACCTGATATCACATCCACAATATCATTTTGCTGTCTTACTTCCTCTATAATTTCCTCGGGATAGTACATTTTCATCCAACTCCTTATCCCATCCAAAACTTCGGCACATAAAGCTCATCATACAAAGCGATTGCAAAACGGTCCGTCATGGAGCTTATGTAATCGCACACAACTTTTTCCCTTGGCTCCCCCCGAAGGCCAAGCTCGACAAAAAATTTCGGAAGTTCGTTCGTATGTTTCATATAATATTCATACAAGGTCTTCACGAGCGAAACCGCCTTGTTCTCCTCACATTTCGCAATGGAATTGCTATACACCTTGTCATACATAAACTTTCTCAAATCGCGCATCGCAAGCTCCACCGCGTCGGACATGCGCACATCGTCCGTGCCCTTGCTCTGCGTTACAATATCATGAATAAAATTGTTCAGCCGTTCCCTTGGCGTATATCCGATAACCTCTCCGATCTCCCTCGGAATGTCACGTTCCCGCAAAATTCCCGCCCGCACCGCATCGTCCATATCATGGTAGGTATATGCGATTTTATCGGAAAAACGGACAATTTTTCCCTCAAGCGTCGCCGGCATATTGGAGGTCTGATGGTTTCGCATACCGTCCCTGACTTCCCAGGTAAGGTTCAGCCCTTCTCCATCCTTTTCAAGAAGCTCAACTGTACGCACACTCTGTTCATTGTGCTTAAAGCCGTACGGGCAGATGTCATCCAATGCACGCTCACCGGCATGTCCAAACGGGGTATGTCCCAAGTCGTGCCCTAACGCGATTGCCTCCACAAGTTCCTCGTTAAGCTGCAGCGCCCGCGCAATGGTCCTTGCGTTCTGCGACACCTCCAGCGTATGCGTAAGCCTTGTCCGGTAATGGTCTCCCTCTGGAGATAAAAACACCTGTGTTTTATCCTTTAAACGGCGAAACGATTTGGAGTGCAGGATCCGGTCCCTGTCCCTTTGGAAAACAGGCCGGATATCGCACTGCTCCTCCTCCCTGTCCCTGCCCTTAGAATTTTTGCTGAGTGTGGCATACGGACTTAAATATTCCGTCTCCCACTGTTCAAGGTTTTCTCTGATTGTCATATCATCACCATACCTTTTTGCAAATCATATCTCTATTTAATATATTCCGTACCCACTGCGTAATTCCTTTTTTTATCCGAAAATTTCTGAAAATTCAAAAAAAATACATAAAATCCCTAAATTCCACAATTCCCCGTGAAATCCATTTTTGCCGCAGCAGCCTGTCATGCCTGACGCAGGAAGCATTGACATCTTTTGGGATAATTGTTATGATAATTGCAGTCTTTTTTGTGAATTTATTAACGAAGGAATGAGGTTTTTATGAATATTGACATGACACAGGGGGCTGCAATGAAATCCATGCTGCGCTTCGCGCTCCCAATGATACTGGGCAACCTTTTACAGCAGTGCTACAATATCGCCGACACCTTAATTGTCGGCAGGTTCCTTGGACCTAACGCACTGGCGGCAGTCGGCTCCTCATTTACACTGATGACCTTTTTAACGTCCATTCTTTTGGGATTATGTCTTGGAAGCGGTGCCTTTTTTTCCATACGCTTCGGGGAAGGGGATGAAAAAGGGCTGAAGGAAGGGATTTGCGCCTCTTTCGCGCTGATATTTTCCTTAACGATTGCCATCAATCTGCTTGTCTTTTTATTTCTGAACCAAATCCGGATTTTTCTGCAGGTGCCAGGGGAAGTGTGGGCACCGATGCGCAGTTATCTCGCCGTAATTTTCTGCGGGATTTTTGCCACGTTTCTGTATAATTATTTCGCCTCCCTGCTGCGTGCCGTCGGCAACTCAGTCGTGCCGCTTTTGTTCCTGGGTGTTTCCGCGCTACTGAACATCGTACTTGATTTGTGGTTTGTGATTGGCTTGAAACGGGGTGTTTCAGGCGCTGCACAGGCCACCGTCCTCGCACAGTATGTCTCAGGGATTGGCATCGCACTCTATTCCCTGATCCGTGTCCCCTGCCTGAAATTAAAAAAAGACGAGCTGCGGGTACGCCCAGGCTGTCTGAAAGAAATTTCCGGGTTTTCCCTGCTCACCTGCGTACAGCAGTCCGTTATGAATTTGGGAATCCTTATGGTTCAAGGCGTCGTCAACAGTTTCGGTCCTGCGGTTATGGCAGCGTTTGCCGCGGCGGTCAAGATTGACGCATTTGCCTATATGCCTGTACAGGATTTCGGAAATGCTTTTTCCACGTTTATCGCGCAAAACTACGGCGCAAAGAAAACCGGGCGTATCCGTACGGGATTTCGCGGCGCCGTCGCTTGGGCAGTTGGATTTAGCGTGGTCATTTCCGTTGTAGTATGGGTGTTTGCCCGTCCGCTTATGCTTTTGTTTGTCAAGGCAGAGGAAACTGCCATTATCGCGGAAGGCGTACGGTACCTGCGGATTGAGGGCGCGTTCTATTGCGGCATTGGCTGCCTGTTTCTGCTCTACGGACTGTACCGCGCACTGGGCAGACCCGGCATGTCAGTCGTGCTCACCGTATTTTCACTTGGCACGCGCGTCGTACTCGCCTACGCACTTTCCGCCATTCCTGCAGTCGGCGTTGTGGGAATTTGGTGGGCGGTACCGATTGGATGGGCTTTGGCAGATATTGTCGGGTTTGGATATTATTTTATTCGTCATGACAGTTTATTGGATAATCCACGAAACATGTGATATAACACACCGCGCATTCCAACCGGCAATCATATGGTTGACCGCCTTCACAATCATTATCCGCAAAACAGACACAAAGGCTTTCAGCGCATAAATACGCTAAAAGCCTTTTGTTATTTCAAACCCTGTTTCCGCAGTCCGCTATGCCACAACATACTTCTGAAGCCTTGTTACCAGTTCCTTTCGCTCCGATTTTTCCGCATGAATGTCAAGCACCAACGGTTTCCTGCAATCACAGCTCAAGACGCCCAAAAGCGATTTCGCGTCAAGATATGTATGCTTCCCACTGATTACATCAATATCATACGGAGTATCATTCGTAATGTCTACAAAATCCCTGACCTTATCTACCGAGTCAAGCAGCACCTTTACACCCATAAACCAATCTCCTTTAATCAAAATAATCCATTTACCGTTCCTTTGTGCCTTTCTGCATAAAACACCTGTTTTTTGCAGATTTCCTTCACTTATAGCATACTGGAATTATGTAAACATGTCAATCCATAATACGAAATTTACAGATATTTCTTCAACTCCGCAATTATTGCATCATACTCCGAATCGGAAAGTGTCTTTCTCTTAGGGTCCATCGCAAACGTACCGCCCCACTCAAACTCATCATCCTTGTACTTTGGCACCAAATGGAAATGCAAATGGTGTCCTGTATCGCCATACGCGCCATAATTAACCTTATCCGGTGAAAATGCCTTGTGAATTGCCCCTGCCACATGATTGACATCCGCAAAAAACGCATTGCGTTCTTCATCGGAAAGCTCTGTCATCTCGCTGACATGAAACCTGCTTGCCACAATCACCCTGCCTTTGTGGCTCTGCTCCTTAAACAAATACACCTTCGAAGCGTTCAGTTCGCAAATCTTAATGCCAAATTTCGCCACCAGTTCGCCTTCCATACAATATGCACAATTGTTATCCGTCATAAATTATCCATGCTCCTTTCTGTTCATTACATTATATTCTCTTATCTTTCAATTTATCAAAATGCCGCTCCAAAAGCTTTACCACATCATCCTTGTCTGATAACTTATCCAAAATGACCACCGAGCCAAACATATAGTCATACTGGAAAATCAGCTTATACGGATCACCCTTAATCATAAACTGGGCGTCGCCCTCATACGGCTGAAACATCTCTTTGCCAAGCTCCTCGGCAACACTTTGGCAGAGCATTTTAATCGGCTCTGAGTCACGGTCGTCCGTGTCAATCACAATCCAGCCGTCCTCCTCCGTCACCATATTGATTTTGTAATACATAACAGACCTCCCGTCAGCACACCGTTCCTGTCAAAAAGGCACCACTTAAAAATAGAAGTGATGCCTCGTTTGTACGCCTATATCCGTTCTCCTTTACACGAAGAACACGGTTTTTATTTCTGTACAAGGTGAACCGCAAATCCGCCAATTTCCTCGTCAAGATAAATCGCCGTAAGCTTGCCGTTCTTTTCAACAGCCGTTTCCTCGATAAACTTCACGCCCTTAACAGACTCCAGGTAATTCTTTGCACGGGCTACGCTGTTTGTTCCAATTGCAATATGACCATTCCTGCCGCGGCCTGCCTTCTTCATTGCCTCTACTTCAATGCCTGCAAAGATAGAGCTGTTTCCAACCTTCTTTGTAAAGCCGAACAATTCATCATATCTTGATGCAACACCGTCTGCTGCTGCCTCATCCTCACAGTTTACGCCAATATGCCTTAATTCAAAGCCAAGCATTGTTCTGACGGCTTCCTCTGTAAGTGCCTGAATCTCGTCATACTTTCCAGCCGCTACGAGGTCCTTCTTAACCATCCAGGAACCGCCGCAGGCGATAATCTTATCAAATGCAAGATACTCACAGATATTCTTTGCTGAAATTCCGCCAGTCGGCATAAACTTCATCTGTGTGTAAGGCGCTGCCATAGACTTAATCATATTTAATCCGCCTGCTGCTTCCGCCGGGAAGAACTTTACAACCTCGAGTCCAAGCTCTATTGCCTGCTCCACATCGGAAGGATTTGCCGTACCGGGTGTAACAGGAATTCCCTTGTCCACGCAATATTTTACAATATTGGGATTCAAGCCGGGGCTTACGATAAATTTCGCGCCCGCATTTACCGCACGGTCAACCTGCTCTGTTGTCAGTACGGTTCCTGCACCGACAAGCATTTCAGGGAACTCGCTTGCCATAATCTTAATGGACTCCTCTGCAGCCGCCGTTCTAAACGTAACCTCCGCACAGGGAAGACCGCCCTTGACCAAAGCTTCCGCAAGAGGCTTTGCATCCTTTGCATCATCCAACACAACAACCGGAACAATACCGATTTTACTGATTTTCTCTAATACCTCGTTCATGATTTACCTCATTTCTTAATATGAATCATTAATATTTCTATGCGCAAAGAACACGGTTCTTTTGCATTCTTCTAAACGGAACCCGGAAATTCTTTTCGTTTTTTATTGCGGCTGCTTTCCGATATATGCCAAAATACCGCCGTCAACATAAAGAATGTGTCCATTCACGCCATTTGACGCCTCTGATGCAAGGAATACCGCAGGTCCGCCAAGCTCATCCGGCTGTAACCATCTGTTTGCAGGCGTCTTTGCACAGATAAACGTATCAAACGGATGTCTGCTGCCGTCCGGCTGTCTCTCGCGCAAAGGAGCCGTCTGCGGTGTCTCAATATAACCCGGTCCGATACCGTTGCACTGAATGTTGTATCCGCCATACTCAGAACAGATATTTCTTGTGAGCATCTTCAAGCCACCCTTTGCAGCCGCATAAGCGGATACCGTCTCACGGCCAAGCTCTGACATCATCGAACAAATGTTTATAATCTTTCCGTGACCTTTCTTAATCATTGAAGGAATAACTGCCTTTGATACGATAAACGGAGCATTCAAATCAACATCAATAACCTGTCTGAACTCCGCCGCCGTCATCTCACACATCGGTATTCTCTTGATAATGCCTGCATTGTTTACCAAAATGTCAACCACGCCGACTTCTTTCTCAATCGTCGCTACCAACTGATTTACCGCGTCCTCATTCGTAACGTCGCATACATATCCGTGAGCCTCAATGCCCTCTTCCCTGTATGCCGCAAGTCCCTTGTCAACAAGCTCCTGCTTAATATCGTTAAAACAAATCGTAGCGCCTGCCCCTGCCATAGCCTTTGCGATTGCAAAACCAATACCGTAAGATGCGCCTGTTACAAGTGCAACCTTGCCTTCCAATGAAAATGGATTTGTGTTTGCCATTTCTTTCATTCCTCCTGAATATTCTTAAATTTTTACATCTTAGACATCCTTTTAGCGTTGAACACGTCCTGAAGCGTCGCCGCCCGCAAGTGTCTCAACTTCTTTTCTTGATACCAGGTTAAAGTCGCCCGGAATTGTATGCTTTAATGCAGAAGCAGCTACACCGTACTCCAAAGCAGCCTTAAAATCCTTACCGTCTAACAGACCGCAGATAACGCCGCCCGCAAACGAGTCGCCACCGCCGACACGGTCAACAATCGGATGAATGCTATACTCTTTTGAGTGATAAAATTCCTTTGTATCCCTTGAATAAATACAAGCCGACCAGCCGTTATCCGATGCGGAATGGCTTACTCTCAAAGAAGAAATGCAGTACTGGAAGTTGTAGTCCGCTACCATCTGCTCAAAAATAGACTTGTAACCCGCAAGCTCAAGGTCACCGCTTGTAACATCCGTATTACCCGGCTTATAACCCAATACAAGCTCCGCATCCTCTTCATTTCCGATACATACGTCAACATACTGCATGAGGTTCTTCATAACCTTCTGCGCCTTCTCAGATGACCATAATTTCTTTCTGAAGTTCAAGTCAACAGAAACCGTAACGCCATGCTTCTTCGCCGCCTTTAAAGCTTCCTCTGTCAAAACCGCCGCTGAATCCGATACGGCAGGGGTAATACCCGTGAAATGGAACCAGTCAACGCCTTCAAAAATCTTGTCAAAATCAAAATCCGCTGCAGTTGCTGTTGAGATGGAAGAATGCGCCCTGTCATATACAACCTTGGAAGGTCTCATGGAAGAGCCTGACTCCAAATAGTAAATACCAAGTCTTTCCCCACACTTTGCAATATTCTTTGTGTCAACGCCATACTTTCTCAAAGCCGCGATTGCACACTCGCCAAGCTCATTGTCAGGAACCGCCGTAACAAAGCTTGCCTCATGTCCGTAATTTGCAAGGGAAACCGCAACGTTTGCCTCGCCGCCGCCATAGTTGATGTCAAACTCATCCGCCTGAATGAACTTCTCATTGTTGGGTGTTGAAAGTCTTAACATAATCTCGCCCATTGTAACTACTTTTTTTGCCATGATAATAATCCTCCGTTTTATCTCTTTTTGTTATCGTTTTATATCTGTTTCACTGTACCTTTCAAAATGCTACAGTGTTACACCCTGCTTAAAAATTGCCATATCATGGAAGCCTGCCTTCTCGCTCTTGACTTCCTTGCCTGAAGCAACCGCCACAACCTCGTCAAACAGCCGCTGTCCCGCCGTATCAAGGTCTTCGCCTTCCGCAACCACACCTGCATTAAAATCAATCCAGTTCTCCTTCTTGCCTGCAAGCCTTGAGTTGCTTGAAATCTTCATTGTCGGTACCGGACATGCGAACGGCGTTCCACGTCCCGTCGTAAACAATACGATATGCGCGCCGCTCGCCGCAAGCGCCGTTGCCGCCACCAAATCATTCCCCGGTGCACTAAGCAGGTTTAATCCCGGCGTGCTGACGATTTCGCCATATGCCAAAACACCCTTTACAATCGCGCTTCCCGACTTCTGCGTACAGCCAAGCGACTTGTCCTCAAGCGTTGAGATACCGCCCTTCTTGTTACCCGGTGAAGGGTTCTCATAAATTGTCTGATTGTGGCTCTTAAAATAATTCTTAAAGTCATTAATCAAATTAACCGTCTTATTGAACAGCTCCTCATTTGCGCAGCGGTTCATTAAAATCGTCTCCGCACCAAACATTTCCGGAACCTCCGTCAGAATGGTTGTACCCTTTTTACTGATTAAAATATCCGAAAAACGTCCGACCGTCGGATTTGCAGTAATACCGGAAAATCCGTCGCTGCCGCCGCACTTCATGCCGACAATCAGCTTGGATACGCTAATCGGCTCACGCCTGAACTGTGACGCATACTTTGCAAGGCCTTTTACAATCTCAACGCCCTCCGCGATTTCATCATCGCTCTCCTGCGATACAAGGAACTTCACCCTGTCCGTGTCGATTTCGCCCATGTATCCTTTTAATACATCAATATTGCTGTTCTCACATCCAAGTCCCAAAACAAGCACCCCGCCTGCATTCGGATGGTTAATCAGATTCGCAAGAATCTGTCTTGTATGCTCCTGATCGTCGCCCATCTGCGAACATCCATACGGATGCGGAAATGCGCACACCGCCTCAATGTTTTCACATACAAGGTCTTTTGACAGCTCCGCAATCCTGCTTGCCACATTATTGACACAGCCGACTGTCGGGATAATCCAAATCTCGTTGCGCACGCCAACCTTGCCGTTTTTACGGTTGTAGCCCATAAAGGTCACATCTTCCGTACATTTCTCCCCGGCAAAATTCGGCTCATACGTATAATCCAGCAAATCACCTAAGCCTGTCTTTAAATTGTGCGTATGGATCCACTCGCCCTTTTTCACTGCGGCAGTTGTATTTCCGATACGGAAACCGTATTTTATGACGGGCGTTGCCTCCGGCATATCCACAAGCGCGAACTTGTGTCCTGCCGGGATTTCCATCGTCGTCGTCACTTCACTGCCTGCCACATTGAGCGTGGTGTTTGCGGCAATGACGTCAAGCGCCACCGCCACGTTATCATTTTCATTAATTTTAATAAAATTTGCCATTCTTAATCCTCTATTTTAAATTTTCAAATTTTAAAAATTTTTTTCAATTGCCTTTCTCATGCCAAGCGTCCTGATATCCTCAAGGTAAGCCGTAACCGCATCCGCAAGACCTGCCACCTTTGTCAGGTCCTGACCATGGAAATCAACGTTGCTAAGGTAAGCATTTACAAACTCCGCCGACGGCTTTGCGCTGTTTGCCGCAAAGAATTCAAGAACCGCCGCATCATCCATCACATTGTACTCCTGTCCGTCCCTGTGACCGATTAACGCCTTCTCGCGGATTTCACTGCCCGTATAGAATGCCATCAATGCCGCAATCGAGAAAGTCAAATGCTTTGGCAGTTCGCCCTTGCGCTCCACATAAACCAAAAGCGACGGCATACATCTTGCCCTCCACTTTGATACGGAATTTAACGAAATTGCAAGAAGTGCATGCTTAATGTACGGATTTTT
>DKYC01000047.1:0-1890 GCA_002492295.1 Lachnospiraceae bacterium UBA7110 | reverse complement strand
GTCGGAATGACTTCATCATAAATCGTCTCATGCATGAAGTTTCCGATGATTTCGTCCTCCATCGACTCTCTTACATAGTCATTTCCCGCAAGGTAAGATGCAAGAACGAAGGATGTATGTGCACCGTTTAAGATACGGACCTTTCTCTGCTTATACGGCTTCTGATTATCCGTAAAGATAACCGGACAGCCCGCGTCAGGAAGCGGAAACTCCTTGCTGATATCCTTTGCGCTCTCAATCACCCAAAGACCAAACGGCTCCGCCGTAACAACGATATTATCGCGGTATCCGAAATCCTTCCAAAGCTCCTCTGCGTCATCCCTCGGATACCCCGTAACAATACGGTCTACCAGTGTGGAAGTAAATACGCACGCCTCGTCAAGCCATGTCAAAAAGCCCTCTTCCAAATTCCAAAGCTTTGCAAAATCAACAACGCATTTCTTTAACATAATGCCGTTGTCGTCAATCAGCTCTACCGGCAGCATGACAAGCCCCTTGTCCATCGCTCCGTTAAAGTGCTGATATCTTGTGTAAAGGAATTTACAAAGCTTTCCGGGATATGTGTTAGGAGGGTCTAACTCAAACTTGTCCGTTTTGTCAAAGACAATACCTGCCTCTGTCGTGTTGGAAACAATGTATCTTAAGGAATCCAATTTTGCAAAATCACTGTACTTCTGATACTCCGCATAAGCATCCACCACGTCCGCAACGCTTGTGATAACTCTCTTTTCTACCTTCGGCTCACCGTCTACGATACCTCTTAAGCATACGGTATACTGGCAGTCCTGATCGTGGAACATGTTCAGGATTCCGGGACCGTCAATCGGCTTTACCAAAACAATGTCTCCGTCGAACATGCCCTTTTCATTTGCAATGTCGATAAAATAATCCACAAATGCACGCAAGAAATTGCCCTCGCCAAACTGAAGGACTTTAACAGGTCTTTCTTTTTTTCCGGTCTTAGCTGCGTTTAATAATTCCATACTGTTATCTCCTATCCTTAAAATCTTTCGTCGCTTACAGGAAAAAACTGTAAGCACTTACAATTTGAATTTTATATCGTTTTCCCAAGAAAGTCAACCACATTCGGGTCACTTTTTATGAAAGCTTTTACATGCACGCCTTATCTTAATGTTCTAACCGCTGCCTGATTTTCTCAATTGCCTTCCATCTGCTCACCCGCTCCTGCTGGTCCGCCACAAGAACCTCTACCAAAAACAGACTGATTTCCCAAAAAGTATGCTTCGTCTCACCGCTGATTTGCGCGTACTCCTGCGCCAGCTCATGCAGTTTTTTGGGCATCTCGCCGCTTAATTCCTTCAAATCCGTAAGTGTACGCGCCTCCGTCACCTCAATCAGCCGGAACAGCTCGTCGATAAACGCACCGACGCGTTCCCTGTCAAGCGCATAAATCCAGTTGTTAATCCTGTCATAAAGCTCCTTGCGTTTGGGTACCTGATTTTCAGAGCGCTCAAAGCAATCGCCCGATACGCTCCACGAAAAGCAGATATGCTGCTGCAGACCGATTTGGCTGCTCTTAATCAGCTCGTAATCCGTTTTGGGCTCCATAAGCATACCCACAAACGACTCATCCGGAACAATTTTTAAAATTTTGTCCCTGATACCGTCATAATCAAGCTGTTCCATAAAATCGGGACGGAAACCCGGACCGTCCATATTATAAATGCGCCCGATACGCGGCTTTAAGCTGTCCTTACAGGTCATCGCCGCATAGACTGCCAAATTCCCCCCCTTAGAGTGTCCCCCAAGATACAGTCTTAAATTCCGTTTTCTTGCCAAAAGCTCCGCAACCTGATCGACATATTTCGTACTGCGGATCTGCGCCTCCACCGGAGTGCGGTACGCCATGTTGAAATCCTCGCGCCAGCC
>DKYC01000093.1:15624-19978 GCA_002492295.1 Lachnospiraceae bacterium UBA7110 | reverse complement strand
GGTAGAGCACTTGACTTTTAATCAAGTTGTCCGGGGTTCGAGTCCCCGATGTCTCATTTGCGGGAAATCGCTTGAAAGCTTATAATATTAAGACTTTTAAGCGATTTTTTAATCTATTCCAAATGGAAAAGGGAAAGAAAACCAAGGGAACGGAAAGAATAACGGGAAGAAAACGGTAGAAAACTAAGAGGAGGATTCAGAGAATGGTAAAAGTAGCGATACTGGGATATGGTACGGTAGGGAGCGGTGTCTTTGAGGTTATCAGAAGAAACCGGAATGCGATTCTGAATAAAATTGGTGAGGAAATTGAAGTAAAGTATGTGCTTGATTTAAAGACCTTTGAAAATGATCCGGTGATGGAGGTGCTGACAAATAATTATGATGAAATTATCGGGGACGACGAGATTAAAATCGTCTGTGAGACGATGGGCGGCGTGAAGCCTGCCTATGAATTTACGAAGCGTGCGCTTGAGAGCGGAAAGAGCGTGTGCACATCAAACAAGGAGCTTGTGGAAAAGCATGGACCGGAGCTTTTGAAGCTTGCAAAGGCAAATAACTGCAGCTATTTGTTTGAGGCGAGTGTCGGGGGCGGCATTCCGATTATCAGACCGCTTAGGACTTCGCTTGCGCAGGAGGAGATACTGTCTATCACAGGGATTCTGAACGGTACGACAAATTATATTCTGACAAAAATGGAAACGGAAGGTCTTGCCTTTGATGCCGTATTGAAGCGTGCGCAGGAGAAGGGATATGCCGAACGGAATCCGGATGCTGATATTCTCGGGTTTGATGCGTGCAGGAAAATTGCGATTCTGACATCGCTTGCATACGGAAAGAATGTTGATTATGCCGATATCACGACAGAAGGGATTACGGCGATTACGGGTACGGATTTTGCATATGCAAAAAAAATAGGGGCAACAATCAAACTTTTTGCAAAGAGCCTGAAAAAAGATGACAGGTATTTTGCATTGGTAGCACCGTTCATGGTTACACCCGATAATCCGCTTTACGCGGTGAATGGCGTGTTTAATGCAATCCTGCTGAACTGCAATATGGGCGGCGAGACAATGTATTATGGAAAAGGCGCGGGTAAGCTTGCAACGGCGAGTGCGGTGGTAGCGGATGTGCTGGATTGTGCAAAACATATCGGAAAGAACCTTGATACGAAGTGGGATGAGGAAAAGCTTGAAATTTCCCCGATTGATACTGCGGTCAGAAGATTTTTTGTCAGGGTGTCAGGAAACGATGAGGCAAGGATAAGGAACATTTTTGGGGAGGTTGCGCTGATAGACGGTGTCGCAGAGGGCGAGTGCGGTTTTATCACGGGTGAAATGAGCGAGGCACAGTACAGACAGAAGGCGGCAGAAGCAGGCAATGTTATCACAATGATTCGAATGGATTAATAGAATAAATTAGAATTGATATAGAAAATCGAAGGAGCGTCAAAATAAAATGAAAAAGGTAGTTAAATTTGGAGGAAGTTCGCTTGCAAGTGCACAGCAGTTCAGGAAGGTTGGGGAGATTATCCATGCGGACGAGGACAGAAGGTATGTCGTGCCCTCGGCGCCGGGAAAACGGTTTGATAAAGATACAAAGGTGACGGATATGCTTTATGCGTGTTATGCGCTTGCCGAGAAGGATCATGATTTTATAAAGGAAATCAACGAGATTGAAGAGCGGTATCAGGAAATTATCGACGGGTTACAGCTGGAGCTTGACCTTTCGCAGGAGTTTAATAAAATTATTGACAATTTTAAGAAAAAAGCAGGGTCAAATTATGCCGCAAGCCGTGGGGAATATTTAAATGGCATTATCATGGCACATTATTTGGGATATGAGTTTGTCGACCCGGCAGATGCAATCCGGTTTAATGAGGCAGGAGTGTTTGACCCGGAGCTTACCAACAGGCTTTTGGCACAAAGGCTTGAGGGGATTGAGTATGCGGTGATTCCCGGATTTTATGGTGCAATGGGGGACGGTACGGTAAAAACCTTTTCCAGAGGCGGTTCTGACATTACGGGTTCTATCGTCGCGAAGGCAATTCAGGCGGACGTATATGAAAACTGGACTGATGTTTCGGGCTTTTTGATTGCGGATCCGCGCATTATTAAAAATCCGCAGGGAATTGAAATTATCACATATGGGGAACTGAGGGAACTTTCGTATATGGGTGCGGGGGTGCTTCATGAGGATGCAATTTTCCCTGTGAGAAAGGAAGGCATTCCCATCAACATCAGAAATACGAACAAACCCGAGGATGAGGGTACCTGGATTGTGGGAAATACATGCCAGAAATCGAAGTATACAATTACCGGAATTGCGGGAAAAAAGGGATTTGCATCGATTAATATAGAGAAGGATATGATGAATGCCGAAGTTGGATTTGGCAGGAAAGTGCTCCAGGTATTTGAGGATTACAATATTTCCTTTGAGCATATGCCGTCTGGGATTGACACATTGAGCGTTATGGTGCATCAGTCGGAATTTGTAGACAAGGAGCAGAAAATTCTTTCCGGAATTAACAGGGCAGTGAACCCTGATCATGTTGACATTCAGTCGGATCTTGCGCTGATTGCAGTCGTCGGGCGATGCATGAAGTCACAGAGAGGTACGGCGGGAAGGATTTTTGCGGCGCTTGCACATGCCAATGTCAATGTGCGGATGATTGACCAGGGCTCCAGTGAGCAGAATATCATTATCGGTGTGGCAAACGATGACTTTGAGACGGCGATTAAGGCGATTTATGATATTTTTGTGGAAACGCGTATTTAGGAACGGAGGTTACGAATGAGTAATGGATCAGGTACGAATCAGCAGGAGAATAAAATGGGTGTTATGCCCGTAAACAGACTGCTTTTGAATATGTCAGTGCCAATGATGATTTCGATGCTCGTACAGGCGCTTTACAATATTGTTGACAGTGTTTTTGTGGCGAGGGTGAGTGAGGATGCCCTGACGGCGGTTTCACTCGCCTTCCCGATACAGACGCTCTTGATTGCAGTGGGAGCCGGTACGGGAGTCGGTGTGAATGCACTGTTGTCAAAGACACTTGGCGAAAAAAATTACGCAACGGCAAATAAAACGGCAGTAAACGCGATTTTTCTTGCGTTTATGAGCTTTTTGGCGTTTGTGGTAATTGGGCTTACGGTTGTTAAACCCTTTTATTTCAGTCAGGTAAAAACAACGGAGTCGGATATTTATACGATGGGTGTCCAGTACCTTTCCATTGTGTGTATCTGCTCATTTGGTGTGTATGCGCAGTTTGTTTTCGAAAAACTGTTACAGTCCACCGGCATGACCTTTTACAGTATGCTCGCGCAGCTGGCGGGTGCCGTAACCAATATTGTTTTAGACCCGATTTTGATTTTCGGACTGTTCGGGCTGCCGAAAATGGGTGTCGCGGGAGCGGCAATTGCGACTGTAATCGGTCAATGCGTGGGCGCTGTTGTTGGGATTCTATTTAATCTTACGAAAAATAAGGAACTGACGATAAACTTTAAAGGTTTTCGCCCTGACGGACAGATTATCGGAAGAATTTACAAAGTCGGAGTGCCTTCGATTATCATGCAGGCAATCGGCTCGGTAATGACTTACAGCATGAATCTGATTCTGATACAGTTTACGTCAACTGCGACTGCGGTCTTTGGTGTGTATTTTAAGCTTCAGAGCTTTTTCTTTATGCCGGTTATAGGATTAAACAACGGCATGGTTCCGATTATCGCATACAATTACGGCGCGGGTAAGCGGACAAGGATTGTCAGGACGATACAGCTTTCGATGTGTTATGCATTTTTGCTGATGTTTCTTGGATTTCTGACTTTTGAACTGATACCGGGGGTACTGCTTGGAATGTTTGACGCGTCACAGGAGATGCTTGCAATCGGAATAAGGGCGCTTCGGACAATCGGTGTGCATTTTCTGATTGCGTGGTATTGTATTATCGCGGGTTCCGTATTTCAGGCGGTTGGAAACGGCGTATACAGCCTCATTGTGTCTGTGGCAAGACAGCTTATCATTCTCATTCCGGCAGCATATGTCCTGGCACGGATTGGCGGTCTGAATCTTGTGTGGTGGTCGTTCCCGCTTGCGGAACTGATGTCACTATGCGTATCGACAGTTTTTCTTGTTATCACATGGCGGAAAGTTATCAGCCGTGTTCCTGATAATGTGTAGAAAAGCCATTGCCGGAGCGGAGTGAACAGTAACAAAATCATGATTACACGGTAAATTTTGAAAGGAAAGCGTTGACTTTCTTATGGCTATTTGATAATATATAAAAGCATGTTTTACTTATGATACACATGGGTTCATATGCTTATGATATGCTTATGCGGATATGGCGGAATTGGCA
>DKYC01000093.1:8424-15326 GCA_002492295.1 Lachnospiraceae bacterium UBA7110 | reverse complement strand
GTTCAAGTCCTGTTATCCGCATGAAATAGGGATATTAAGACAGATTCAGTGTCTTAATGTCTTTATTTTTATATTAGAATGGGTTTGTGGTTCTGATACAGGAATACGGTGATTGCGGGAGGAAAAGGAAATGTCAATCGAACGGGTAAAGGCGTATTTTAAACAATATGGAATGGATGGGGCAATTCAGGAATTTGACGTATCGAGTGCAACGGTGGAGCTTGCGGCTTTGGCACTGCACTGCGAGCCGCAGAAAATCGCAAAAACGCTATCTTTTATGGTGGATAATCACGCGGTATTGATTGTAGCCGCCGGTGATGCCAAGGTGGATAATCATAAATATAAAGCGCAGTTTGGAACGAAGGCAAAGATGCTTTCACCGCAGGAGGTGGAGCTGATGGTCGGACATGCTGTAGGCGGTGTCTGTCCCTTTGCGGTAAATGAGGGTGTGACGGTTTACCTGGACGTATCTTTGAAACGGTTTGAGACGGTCTTTCCGGCCTGCGGCAGTGCAAACAGCGCAATTGGGCTTACGATTCCAGAACTGGAGAAATATTCTGGCTTTGCAGGATGGATAGATGTCTGTAAAGGATATGAGGCGTGACAATGGGACTGTTTCGGAAAAAGACGGAAAAGAAAGAATATGATAAGGAGAACCAAAGACCTGTTCTGCGGTGCAGCATTTGTACGGGGGAGCAGGTAGCAGGGTTTCAGGATATGCATACGGGAATCTTTGAAGAAGTGATGCTGATACAAAATGACGCGGATCTTGAAGCGTTTAAGAGCCGGTATGGGATTGCGGAAGGGATAACAAAAATCTATTAAAAGAATAAGGGAAGCTTTGGCCGCACTGTGTATGAGGTGGATGGTATGAGTTGGATTAAGGCAAATATTGATTTTTAGACATACCAGTAGTATAATAATTTAAAATATTGTTCTCTTAATGACGGATAGGATATACCGACTGATACGGAGAAGATGTACTGATTGAGGAGGAAGATTTAGGATGAAGGGAAAGAAATCGTTACAGGAGGTTGTATTCGTCTTTGTTCTTTTGATTGCAATTGTTATTTTATTCCAATGGTATACAACGAAGAATAAGGCTCAGATTGAGGAACGGAATAAAAACTACGCGGTCGATTCCGCGCGGCAGACGGCGGTTAAAATTAATGAGGAGCTGAATAATGCGCTTGATTTAATTAAAACGTATACCTATTTTATAGGGGAAAGCCTGACGGGACCATCGGTCAGTCCGCAGATGATTCGGGATTTGGAAGAAAATTCGATGTTTGATGCCTGTATTTTTACGGATACAAACGGAAAAAATTATACTTCTGACGGGCGGACCTCGGAGGCGGATAAGCATGAATACTATATTAACGGCATGAGAGGGGAAAGCGGGATTACCGTTGTATTTGATTCGGACTTTTTTGACGAGACTATGGTAAGCTTTTATGCGCCGGTATATTATCAGGGGGAAATCATCGGTGTGCTGCGCGGAACCTATTTGGCGGAGGAGTACCTGATGGATATGCTTGAAACCACTTACTTCGGGGAGGCGGCAGATGTGTATTTATGCATGCAGGACGCCAAAATCATTGCTAGCTCCAACGGCATGGAAAACAGCGATAATCTTTTGGAAATGCTGACGGACAATGGGGTAATTGACAAGGATACGGCAAAAGCGGTGGAAGATAGCTTTATAAACGATACGACGGACGCGTTTGTCTGTTCTTCGGACAGCAAAACCGATAATATCTGTATCGTTTCGCTTCCGGACAGCCTGTATTTTTTGGTACAGACATTTCCAAAAAATGTCACGCAGCGTATGATACGGGACGGAAATATCGTCGGTATTCAATTAGAGGCAATGCTGATTATGCTGTTTGCCATTTATGTTGTTATTCTGGTAATCCGTGCAGGACGTGAAAAGAAACTGTTAGAGGTGGCAAACAGGGAGATGGGATATATTATCAGTGGAGTCAGTACGCTGTTTCCCCGTTTTGCAATGGCGGATTTTCAGGAAAATACCTATCAGTATTTGTCGGGAACAAGGCCGGAGAATGCCGGACTTGCGGTTTCCGGTGATTATGAGAATCTGCGTGCGCACTTAAGCGCAATTCAGATGGATGAGAGTGAGCGTGAGGAGGTTGCAAAGCAGATACAGAGGGATGCAATCATTGAGGCGCTTTCCGAGCACAGTGATTTGCGTTTTGAGTGTCATGTGATGCGTAACGGCCAGCCAGAGTGGGAGCATATGAACATTATCTGTCTGGAGCGGGTGGAAGGCCGTGCAAGCAAGGTGCTGATTATCCGTCAGAATATTACGGAGGTCAAGGAAAAGGAGCTGCGTATTCAGGCGGAAATAGCGCTTGCAAACCGCAAAGAGCGTCAGTACCGCATTGCGATTGTATCGAATGCGTTTTGCACTTTTGATTTTAATCTGACACAGGATTTGATTGAAAAGGATGTTGTGCGTGAGGTTGACGGGCAGGAAATTTCGCTTTTGGAACGTTCCGGGCTGGAGGTGCCATGTAAAGCGTCCGAGTGTTTTGAAAAATGGAAATTGAATGTTTTGGAGGAATCGAAAGAGGATTACAGTGAAGTTGTAAATATCGCGAAATTAAGGGAGCGTTTCGAGCAGGGAGACGCGCAAGTGGATGTAGATTACTGGGCAAATATGCCCAATAGCGAACAGATGTGCGTCCGCCAGTCTTTCATTATGACAAAGGATTATGATACGGATGACATTATGGTTATGGTGGTATCCAAGGAGATTACGGAGCAGGTACAAAAGCAGCGGGAGCAGACACAGGCACTGCAGGATGCACTGATGCAGGCGCAGCATGCAAACAAGGCAAAAACCACGTTCCTTTCCAATATGTCGCATGATATCCGCACGCCGATGAATGCAATTATCGGCTTTGCGACGATTGCGGCAAGCCATATTGACAATAAGGACCAGGTGCGCGACTGCTTACAGAAAGTGCTTTCTTCCAGCAACCATCTTCTGAGCCTGATTAATGACATTCTTGACATGAGCAGGATTGAGAGCGGCAGGGTGCAGATTAAGGAGCAGGAGTGTAATATCTCC
This sequence comes from Lachnospiraceae bacterium UBA7110, assembly GCA_002492295.1. Lineage (GTDB taxonomy): Bacteria > Bacillota > Clostridia > Lachnospirales > Lachnospiraceae > COE1. The sequence goes on along the minus strand of DKYC01000093.1, from coordinate 12,232 downwards.
GAGCTTATGCACAATCTGGTAAACATTATCCAGCCACAGGTGAAGGCAAAGCAGCTGGAGCTGTTTATTGATACGTTCGATGTTGCAAATGAGGATGTCATTGCAGATGCATTGAAATTAAACCAGGTGTTTATCAATCTGTTGAGCAATGCCGTCAAGTATACGCCGGCCGGGGGGACGGTGACGTTCCGGATTATGCAGAAGACGACCTTCCGTCATGGCTATGGCGATTATGTGTTCATCATTAAGGATAACGGTATTGGCATGTCGAAGGAATTTGTGCAGCATATTTTTGAGCCGTTTGAGCGTGAGGTGACAGTGACGCAGTCCGGCATTGAAGGTACGGGACTGGGTATGGCAATTACGAAGAATATAGTCGAGATGATGAACGGAACAATTAGCGTTGAAAGCGAGGCAGGAAAAGGAAGTACTTTTACGGTAGGGCTGATGCTGCAGCTACAGGATGTGGAAAAGAATGCCGAGCAGCTGCAGGAGCTTCACGGCTTGCGGGCTTTGGTGGTGGACGATGATTTTAATGTCTGCGACAGCGTGAGTAAAATGCTCAAAAAGATTGGAATGCGCGCTGAATGGACAACCTCCGGCCGAGAGGCGGCATATCGTGCAAAAATTGCGTATGAAGAGGGTGACTCCTACCATACTTATATTATAGACTGGCAGATGCCTGAGCTTAGCGGTGTGGAGACGGCAAGGAAAATCCGTAAGGTGGTTGGGGATGAGGCGCCGATTATTATTCTGACTGCGTATGATTGGACAGACATTGAAGAGGAGGCAAAGGAGGCAGGTATTACTGCGTTTTGTGCAAAACCGCTTTTTATGTCCGACTTAAAGTCTGCGCTGCTTGCGGCAAATAATCTGGCGGGCAAAGACAATGATCATGTCGCGGCATGGACGTTGGAGGATTTCAGCGGAAAACGCGTTCTTTTGGTGGAGGATATCGAGTTAAACCGCGAGATTGCGGAGGTTATTCTGACAGAGGCGGGCTTCCTCGTGGAGACGGCACCGGATGGAACGGACGCGGTTGCGATGGTGAGCAAGTCGGAGGAATATTATTATGACGTTGTACTGATGGATGTGCAGATGCCAATTATGGACGGTTATGAAGCGACAAGGACGATTCGCAGTATGTCACGAAAAGACGTTAAGGATTTGCCGATTATTGCGATGACGGCAAATGCATTGGAGGAGGATAAGGAAGCTGCGATTAAGAACGGAATGAATGCGCATATTGCAAAGCCGCTTGACATGGACATCTTTATCTCGGTGCTGCATCGTTTTTTGGATTAGTATTTTTGTAATTTTGACATATTATTGACATCAAATTTAAGATTAGAGTATAATAAGGTATGCGGTTATATATTAGGAGAGTTGTAGGAACTGAAAATATATAACCGCATCGTTTTTTAGGAAAATGTATTATTTTGCAGGAATTTTGTAACGGTATGGTGATTTTTATGAAGGGGAAACAGAAAAAATTATTTTTTTCCATTATCGTGGTGTTTGGTATTCTGGGGGCAGTTGTGTTTTCAGTGTCACGTAAGATAACAATGGAAATGTCCGCGTCGGCGATTCAGAATTTAAGTGAAAGCCTAAATTTAATTGAATGTACGATTGAAGCTATGCTGAATAAGGAAGCGGAGTTTCAGATGCTGATGGCACAGGAAATTGCGATGGCAGATGATCCGGAGAAATATATCCGTACATACAGTAAAAATCAGACAATGGTTAAAATATCGTTTATCCGTGCGGGCGAAACGGAAGGGATTTCCAACACAGGCGATGTGTTTACGGAGGAGGGGATGGACTTCTCCACGGGCGGAACAATCGGCGGGCTGGCGGTATCCCAGTCGTACATGAACTATATGGGAATATGGGCATATACGATGAAATGTCCGGTCGTAAAAGGCGGGAAGGAGATTGCGACGCTTTATATCGAATATGTTTATGACTCGTTTGATAAATCGCTTCCAAGCGGATTTTACAATGGGAGAGCAATGCTTTATTTTATGGATGCAGAGAGTGAGCGGTTTGTGCTGAAACCCAAGGGCATGGGGGAGCGCAGTGCGGGACATTTGAATCTGGAGGACTTTTTCAGGGCAAACGATATTTGGGAGGAGGAAATCCGGGAAGAAGTTTCTGCATGCGTTAAAGGTGGGAAGGATGTTATGTTTTATCACGACATCCGCGATAAGAGTTCTCTGATTTATATGTGGTCAGTAAATGACGGTACAGTTTTTCTGGTTGGCTATGTTCCCGTGGAGGCAATCCAGCAGGAGGGGCGTACGGTTAATCAGAATATTCTGATTGTTGTTGCAGTGATGCTGATTGCCTTTTTCCTGTGCTGTATGTTGTATTATCTTAATCAGAGGCAGCAGGACAAAATCAGGAAAGAGCGCGAGGAGGAACGGGAAATCCATAACAGGCAGTTAGCGGAGGCGTTGCAGGCGGCGCAGATTGCAAGCAGCTCCAAGACAATGTTTTTGTCGAATATGTCGCATGATATCCGTACGCCGATGAATGCGGTTCTCGGCTTTACGGCATTGCTTGCCAGGGATGCCGATAATCCGGAAAAGGTGCGGGAGTATACGAAAAAGATAATGGCGTCAGGAGAACATCTGCTTAGTCTGATTAACGATGTGCTGGATGTTTCAAAGATTGAAAGCGGGAAAGTGGTACTTGCGATTGAGGAGTTTACTTTAAATGATTTAGTGTCTTCCGTGGATGCAATTATTCGTCCGATGGCAGATGCGAAGGAACAAAAGTTTGAAATTGAAGTAACGAATATTGAGCATGAACATTTGCTGGGAGACGAAACGCGGATTAATCAGATTTTAATTAATCTGTTGTCCAACGCCGTGAAATATACACCGCAGGGAGGCAGCATTTGGTTTCGGATAATCGGGTTAAAGCAGCGTTCCGCGCAGTATGAACGTATCCGGATTGAGGTGCAGGATAACGGATATGGTATGACGCAGGAGTATTTAAAGACGATTTTTGACGCGTTTACAAGGGCGGAGAACAGCACCACGAACAAGATTCAGGGAACAGGGCTTGGCATGGCGATTACAAAAAATATTGTTGAGCTTATGGGGGGAACCATTGATGTATCCAGTCAAGTGGATCAGGGAAGTCTTTTCCGGGTGGAATTAGAGCTCCGCATTTCCAAAGAGCAGGCATATAAGCAGTTTTGGCAGAAGAGCGGGATATCGCGGGTTTTGGTGATATCCGGCGATGCGGAGCGCGGAAGGAATATTCAGATGCTGATGAAGGATGTGGGAATTTCTGTGCATACGGCGTTTCACATGGAGGAGGCAATGTGCTTAATTTCGGAAAACGAGGGTACGGCGCAGGGCTACCACGCGGTTTTGCTGGATTGGGATACACCGGATATCAGTGCAGTTCATTTGGCGGAAGAAATACGAAGGTCACTGCCGGATACGGTTCCGATTTTGCTCCTGAGTGCAAACGGTCCTGAGGGAATGAAGGAAGCACTCCAAATGAAAAATACGGGGATGCTGTCCAAACCGTTTTTCGTATCTGCCTTTCAGGAAAAGATTATGGAAATGCAGGCGTGTCAGGACGGGGAAGTGATCCAGGAACCGGACGGAGACGACAATCTTGAGGGACTGCGTTTTCTTGCGGCAGAGGACAATGAAATTAATGCCGAGATTTTGCGGGAAATTTTGTCGATAGAGGGTGCTGAGTGCGAAATTGTTGAGAATGGCAGGCAGGCTGTGGAGCGGTTTGATAATGCTGCTGCAGGCGAATTTGACGCTATTTTGATGGATGT
>DKYC01000093.1:1706-8110 GCA_002492295.1 Lachnospiraceae bacterium UBA7110 | reverse complement strand
GGATGTGCAGATGCCGGTGATGAACGGCTATGAGGCGACCAGGGCAATCCGCGCATTGGAACGTCCGGATGCGGGTGAAATTCCAATCATTGCGATGACGGCAAATGCATTTGCGGAGGATGAAAAGGAAGCTTTGGATGCCGGAATGAATATCCATTTGGCAAAGCCGATTGATATCGCGTTACTGCGCAAAGTCATAAGGCAGTGTGTATGTAAAAGGGATGGAAATAAAAGGGACGAAAATAAAAAGGATTAAATAAAAGAAGGGATTGAAATGATGGGAAGTAAGGATTTCAAACGATTTACCGCCGTTTTCCTGACGGCAATGACGGCTTTTGCAATAACAGCCTGCGGGGGAAACTTAAAGCAGGACAGCAATCTGGTTATATCCGAAGAGGGCAGTGAAAGGGTTGTCAGAATGTTCAGCCCGATGGAGAAAACAAAGCCGGATGTGGATAATGTGGCAAGGAGTGCCTGTGACAAAACGGTTGTTATGGCAGAGGAGGCGCTTGGCGTGTCGGTGGACTATATCACATATACGGCGGAAGACTATCAGGATAAAACGTACGATGAAGTGGCGCTTGACAGGGCGCGCAACGATATGGATGATTTGTACCTGCTTAATCCGGATGTGATTAAGACTTTGGGGGAAGAGGGAAAGCTGATGGACTTGTCAAAGCTTAAGGGTGCGGATAATCTGCGTGATGTCGTAAAGACGGCGAATGTGGTAAACGGGAAACTTGTGGCAATTCCGCAGGAGGTTGTGGCGTACGGGCTTTTTATCAATAAAGATATGTTTGATAAGTACAATCTTGCGCTGCCCGAGACGCCGGATGATTTTTTGGAGTGCTGCAGGGTCTTTAAGGAAAACGGCATTGAGACACCAGTCGGTGCAAACCGCTGGTGGTTGGAAACATTTGTTTTGGCACAGGCATATGCCGACCTGTATAACGGAGACAATACGGAGGCGGAAATCGCGGCACTCAACAGTGGGGAGAGCAAGTATAGCGACTATATGCGTCCGGGATTTGAATTTCTGCAGGAGATGATTGACTGCGGATATATCGATGCCCAAAAGGCTTATGTGAGCGAGGCAATTGACGGGGAGGGCGCCGACTTTTTATCACAGAAAACGCCGATTGTGATGGCATACTGGGGAGCTGCAAATACGGAGACTGCTTACGGAAATCCGGATTTTAACATGTTGGTAATCGGTTTTCCGAGCAGCCGCGGACAGATGCCGGTGATGCCAATGACCGGATTGGCAGTGGGTGCAAACGCGGAGCACGCCGAGGACGCAATGCGTACCTTGGAGGTTATGACTTCGGATGAGGCGCTCTTGGTTTATGCGGAAACCAACAAGGTAATTTCGCCTTCAAAAAATGTCGAGGTGGAGTGTATTCCGGCGTTAAAACCGCTTAATGACCGCATTAACGAGAATGTATATGTACTCGGTGCCAATGCCAGCATGAAGCTGGAGCAGTGGGGAAACACCTGTCTTATTGTCCGTGAGCTTTTAAACGGTGCTACGGTAGAGGAATGCATGGCGGAATTTGACAGGCTGCAGGAGGAGACGCTGCAAAATTAGCGTGTGGATTATTTTACAGTAATATTGGGGATTGGCGTTTATCACGGATTCAAAGTGATAGGCGCTTTTCTTTTATGCATAGACTTGTGCCGGATGCAAAAAAGTTTAAAAATTTTTTGAAGAATATAATTTTTTTGAAGAAAAATTTACAGTTTAATCGTTATAGATATTGTAAGACGATATCGGGATTACCAAAACAGTCAGATTAGGGGGGGAGGCGGATAAAATTAACGATCAGGAATATTTGTCGTATTGGATTGATACGTATCAAAATCTGATATTCAGCATTTGTTATAAATTCACCGGCAATTATTTTGATGCGGAAGATTTGACGCAGGATACCTTTTTATCCGCATATAAAAATATTTCCAAATTTGACGGCAGAAATGAAAAGGCCTGGCTTGCAAGAATTGCAACAAACAAATGTTTGGATTACCGGAAGAAAAGCACAAGAAGTGAGGTGCCGACACAAGAGGAATTTTTTGCAGCGCAGCCACAGGCACAAAACAGTGACGATAACTGCGAGACGCTTTGTATGCAGAAGCTGGTGCTGGAGGAGCTAAAGAGGTGTTGTGAAACGCTGAAACCGCCGTATGCTGAGATTGCCGAGAAATATTTTTATCAGGAAATGAGTATCGGCGAGATTGCACGGACCTTGGGAAAAAACGAGAAAACCGTACAGACGCAGGTTTACCGTGCTAAGGCAATGCTGCGGAAATTGTACGAAAAAGGCGGATACAGGGAAAGGAGGGACGGCCTGTGAGACAGATGACGGATTATGAACTGGCGTGTCTGATTGCGGAGACGGAAAAGGAAGGGCTTATACAGGCACCGTGCAGAATGAAAAGTGAAATTATGGAAAAGAGCAGGAGGATACAGACGAGGGCGCAGAAGCAGGTAACAAAGGCATCTGTAAGGATGGAATTGCTGCTTTATGGGTTAAAGACTGCGGCGGCGGTTGTGACGGCGATTTTTCTGTTTGGCGTTGTCAGTCATCCTGCACTGCAGTCTGCGATTGAGCAGAATACTAATACTATGTGGACACGGGAAAATGTCTTTTCTGATACGCTGGAGCGGGTAAACAGGGTGCTGTGGCAGAGGATAGACGGATATCAGGAATAATGAAGGCTTTGCAGGATTTCGTAAAAGCTATAAAGTAAAAGGAAAGAATGGAGGTTCTTATGAGTAAAAAGAGTGGTTTTTTTCGATTTGTATTTTCCCTTATTCCGGGAGCGGGGGAGATGTACATGGGTTTTATGAAGCAGGGGATAACGTTGATGGCGTTATTTTGGGGCATTATGTTCTTTGGCGGGTGTTTGAATATTCCGTTGATTTTGTTCCCGCTGCCGGTAATTTGGGCATACAGTTTTTTCCATGTTCATAATCTGGCAGGATTAAGCGACGAGGAGTTTTATGCGCAGGAGGACAGTCTGCTGTTTAACTGGAATTTGTTTGGGCAGATTGAGCCAAAGAAGGGCAGAAAGATTTTGGCATGGATACTGATTTTTATCGGTGTGTCGGTTTTGTGGAATTTCATGAAGGGCATGGTTTATATGGTGCTTGACATGCTGCATGTGCCGACCTATCTTTGGACTCAGGTTACGCGGTCGGTGCCGCAGGTTGTCTTTGCGTTTCTGATGATTTATCTTGGCGTGCAGCTGATCCGGGGGAAGAAGAAGGCGCTTGAGCAGCAGCTTATTGGGGAGCAGCCAAAGAAAGGAGAGGATTCACATGACGCATAGGGTCGGGACAATCACGCTTGGCGTGACAATGGTTTCTATCGGAGTATTGTATCTGATACAGATTTTTTGGGGCGGTATTGAGTATGCGTGGATTTGTAAGCTGTGGCCATTGGTTTTCATTCTGCTCGGTGTGGAGATTTTGCTTGCGAATGCAAGGAAGAATGGGGATTTTGTCTATGATAAGGCGGGGATTGTGCTGACGTTTGTGCTGACGGTTTTTGCGTTTTGCATGGCGGTGGTGCAGCAGATGATAGAGATTGGGGAACAGAACCGGTGGTGGATGTAGGGAATATCTTTTTGCTTCGAAAGATGGTTAAGGGAGACCGGAGCACATTCGGAGATATGGTTTTGCGTCTGAGGGGAAAACGTGTTTGGCTGGATAAAGGGCAATTTTTATTAAGACAGCTCCACAGGCATATGCTATACTAAGTCAAATACCTGCAGGCAGTCGCCTGATTCGCTGCTCGCGGGAACAAAAAAGGAGTGGTTTTCCATGAAAAAAGACAAGATTGTAGAAAAGGTTACATCTTATATAGAAGCGCATTTGGAAGAGGATTTATCGTTAGAGCATATTGCGGAAGCGCTGCACTATTCCAGGTTTTATCTTGCAAGGACTTTTGCGGAGCAGACAGGCAGCACGATTGGCAAATATATACAGGGCCGCAGGCTGACATTGGCGGCTCGGAAGTTAGTCGAAACAAATAAACCGATTGTGGAAATTTCCTATGAGGCACACTATAATTCCCAACAGGCGTTTACTTTGGCGTTTCGCAGGCTGTATTTGTGTACGCCGCAGGTTTACCGAAGGAGAGGAAAATTTGACATCCGACAGCCACAGATGTGTATTTGGAGGGCGGCGGCATGAGTACAATTCCTTATGTTGTGGAGCAGACAAGCCGTGGGGAGAGGAGTTACGACATTTTTTCGCGCCTTTTGTCGGACAGAATTATCTTTTTGGGAGAGGAAGTAAGCGATACCTCCGCCGGCCTGGTTGTGGCGCAGATGCTGTTTTTGGAGGCTCAGGATCCCGAAAAGGATATTCAGTTATATATTAACAGTCCGGGCGGTTCTGTGACGGCGGGTTTTTCCATTTATGATACAATGCAGTATATTAAGTGTGATGTGTCTACAATCTGCATCGGGCTTGCGGCAAGCTTTGGCGCATTTTTGCTGGCAGGCGGTGCGAAGGGAAAACGCATTGCGCTTGCGAATGCAGAGATTATGATACACCAGCCCGCGATTCATGGAAACGGTGTGCAGGGGCAGGCAACGGATATCAAAATTATGTCGGATCATATACAGAAGAGTAAGGGGCGCCTGAACCGTATTTTGGCGGAAAATACGGGGAAATCCGTGGAACAGATTCGGGAAGATACGGAGCGCGATAACTATATGTCCGCGAAAGAGGCGCTGGAATATGGGCTGATTGACCAGGTAATTGAGAAACGTGCCATAAAATGAGAAAGGTGCTCTTTACAAATCATGACAGGATATATTACAATATTGTAAGTGTCATTAAGAACTGTTTGAGACAAGGACGACAGTTGAAAACAGACTTTGAAAGGAGCATAAACGAGGGAAATGAGTGAAGCAAAGAAGAATAAAAACGAAACGGCTGACGGGGAAAAGGAGGTTGTTTCCAGAAATTTTATTGAGCAGATGATTGACAGGGACCTTGCGGAAGGGGTGTATGATACGGTGCATACGCGTTTTCCACCGGAGCCGAACGGATACCTTCATATCGGTCATGCCAAGGCAATCCTTGTAAACTATAATTTGGCAAAGGAATACGGCGGAAAATTTAATATGCGTTTTGACGATACCAATCCGACAAAGGAGGACATTGAGTTTGTCGAGTCCATTAAGGAGGATGTGGCATGGCTTGGCGCGGATTGGGAGGACAGGCTGTTTTTTGCGTCAAATTATTTTGAACAGATGTACGAGGGCGCTGTGAAGCTGATCAAAAAGGGAAAAGCTTATGTTTCAGACCTCTCGGCGGAGGAAATCAAGGCGTACCGCGGTTCGTTTACCGAGCCGGGAAAGGAAGACCCTTCATCTTCGCGTTCCGTAGAGGAGAACTTACAGCTTTTCGAGGATATGAAAAACGGCAAATATGCGGACGGCGAGAAGGTGCTGCGTGCCCGGATTGACATGAGCTCTCCGAACATTAATATGCGCGATCCCGTTATTTACCGTGTGGCGCATATGACGCACCATAACACAGGCAACAAGTGGTGCATCTACCCGATGTATGATTTTGCGCATCCGATTGAAGATGCGATTGAGGGGATTACCCATTCGATTTGTACGCTGGAATTTGAGGATCACAGGCCGCTCTATGACTGGGTGGTACGTGAGTTAGAGTATCCTAACCCACCGAGGCAGATTGAGCAGGCAAAGATGTACCTTACTAATGTTGTGACAGGAAAGCGGTATATCAAGAAGCTTGTGCAGGACGGCATTGTGGATGGCTGGGATGACCCGCGGCTTGTGTCGATTGCGGCGTTAAGACGGCGCGGATTCACGCCGGAGTCCATTCAGCGCTTTGTTGAGCTTTGCGGCGTAAGCAAGGCAAACTCTTCGACGGATTATGCGATGCTGGAGTACTGTATCAGGGAGGATCTGAAGCTGAAAAAGTCTAGAATGATGGCAGTGCTTGACCCGATTAAGCTTGTGATTGACAATTACCCTGAGGACAAGGTGGAGTATCTTGAGGTGTCCAACAACCTTGAGAATGAGTCGCTTGGCACAAGACAGATTCCGTTTTGCCGGGAGCTTTATATTGAACGCGATGACTTTATGGAGGAACCTCCCAAGAAGTATTTCCGTCTTTTTCCGGGCAATGAGGTCCGCCTTATGAGCGCGTATTTTGTGAAGTGTGAAAGCTTTGAAAAGGACGGGAACGGGAATGTAACGGTTGTGCATTGTACGTACGACCCCGAAACAAAGCAGGGCAGCGGCTTTACCGGCAGAAAGGTGAAGGGGACAATCCATTGGGTTCCTGCGCCGTATGCGGTAAAGGCGGAGGTCAGGTTATATGAAAACCTGATTGACGAGGAGAAGGGTGTGTATAA
>DKYC01000093.1:1249-1406 GCA_002492295.1 Lachnospiraceae bacterium UBA7110 | reverse complement strand
TGACGAGGAGAAGGGTGTGTATAACGAGGACGGTTCGCTGAACTTAAATCCCCATTCGCTGACGATATTAAAGAACTGCTATGTGGAGCCTGCGTTAAAGGACGCAAAGGCGTATGAGAGCTTTCAGTTTGTACGGCAGGGCTTTTTCAATGTGGAC
>DKYC01000093.1:0-1014 GCA_002492295.1 Lachnospiraceae bacterium UBA7110 | reverse complement strand
GCTGGTGTTTAACCGGATTGTATCGCTGAAAAGCTCGTTTGTCCTGCCCAAAAACGAACCGGAAGGAAGAAAAGCATGAAATACAAATGTCTGATACTTGATCACGATGATACGGTGGTAAACAGCACTGCAACCATTCATCATCCGGCATTTTTGGAGGCACTCAAGGTTCTGCGTCCCGGCGTGACTATTTCGCTTGAAGATTATTTCCGCGAGAATTTTCATCCGGGCTTTATCGAATACTGTACGGGGAAGCTTGGAATGACGGATGAGGAGCTGGATGTAGAAGTCCGCCTTTGGCGGGATTATGTGGAAAAGCACGTTCCAAACGCTTACGACGGAATGAAGGAGATTATTGGGCGCCAAAAGGCGGAGGGCGGAATTGTCTGTGTTGTTTCGCATTCGTATGATTTTAATATAAAGAGAGACTACGAGGTAAACGGTCTTTTGCAGCCGGATATGATTTTTGGCTGGGAGTGTCCGCCTGAGCTTAGGAAGCCAAGCACTTACGCACTTTTGCAGATTGCGCAGAAATATCACCTGGAACCAGATGATATGGTGGTGGTGGATGATTTAAAGCCGGGCTATGATATGGCGCGGGCGTTCGGCGCGTTTTTTGTGGGTGCGGGATGGGCGAATGACGTGGCGGAAATCCGCGAGTTTATGAAGAAGAACAGTGATGTTTACTTTACAAAAGTGGAGGAACTGGCGCGGTTTTTATTTGATTAGGATAAAAGAACACATGTTATCACGCATTGCGGATAACATGTGTTCTTTTATAGCGGGAAACGTATAAACCTTCCGTATTTATACATTTTCTGAGTCATCAAAAAATTCTTCCGTTGCGGCTGTATTTTCGGAATCGTCCGCTGCGCCGGTCTCGGAATATGCTGCAGATGGTGAAGTGCTCATATCCATTTCCGTGTATTCGGTTTCCACAGGGGCGGCAGGCGATATTCTGTCACTTATGAGTTCCTTTGCCCTGTCGATTTTTTCCGGAACGTTGAGCTGTTC
>DKYC01000027.1:9017-20563 GCA_002492295.1 Lachnospiraceae bacterium UBA7110 | reverse complement strand
CATCGATTACATATACGCCCATATCACGGAGCGGATTACAATCGAAGAGCTCGCCGAGTATACCAACCTCTCGGCAAGCTATCTCTCCCGTCTTTTCAAAAAAGAAACCGGCGTATCCGTAAGCGATTACGTGCGGGAAAAGAAAATCGAAAAGGCGCAGCACCTGTTAAAATATTGCGACTACAGCTTGATTGAAATCGCAAATTACCTGTCGTTTTCTTCCCAAAGCCATTTTATACAGCTCTTTAAAGAATTTACCGGCATGACGCCCAAAAAGTACCGCGACCTCAATTCCCGCGCGACTTGGGACGTGGCGGAAAAAGGCAGGAGATAATCTTACTCTCCTGACAGCCTTTTCATCAATGCAAGGATACGCCCCGCGCAGGCGCGGATTGCCTCCTCCGGAAGCAGTCCCTGTTCATATGCCGTCCGTATATTTTCCGCATCCTTACGGTTTCCCGGCATAATAATATCATTTCCTGCTGCAGCACACTGCCACGGCACACTCCCGTCCTTTGGAAGCGTCGTATTCCAGTCTGACATGATGATTCCCTCAAAACCCCACTCGCCCCGCGCAACCGTCGTACAAAGCTCACGGCTGTTTGCCGCATGGACGCCGTTAATACAGTTGTAGGAGGTCATAATTGCCGCCGGTGCACTTTCCTTTACCGCAATCTCGAATCCGCGCAGATAAATTTCCCGAAGGGCACGCTCGGAAATGCGCGCGTCCACCCCCATCCGGTTATCCTCCTGATTGTTGCAGGCAAAATGCTTGATTGTCACGCCGCGGCTTCCATCGCTTTGAACGCCCTTTGTCACTGCTGCTGCCATCATCCCGGATAAAAACGGGTCTTCCGCATAATATTCAAAATTTCTTCCGCATAAAGGATTTCTATGAATGTTCATACCCGGAGCAAGCCACAAATCAATATGAAACTCCTCCATCTCAACCGCAATGGCCTTGCCGAACCGTTCCATCAGCGCTGTATCCCATGTCTGCGCCAATGCCGTTCCGACCGGAAACGCCGTGCAGTACTGATAATACCAGTCTGCATTCTCGTGCGTTTCCACGTCCTCCAGAAACCCGTTTTCCAGCGAGCCGAGAACGCCCGCTCCGTAAACAGTATCCGTCTTGCGGTCTACCGCATAGCTTTGCCGTAAACGCAGTCCTGCCGGACCATCCGCCATCACCAAAGAATGATTCTTATCGTTTACGTCCGGCACATCCGCTGTTTCTCCGGCAGAACCCGGTATCGATATTCCTGCCGCGCCAAGCATACCACCCTCCTGCGACAGCTTTCCGTATAAAAGCGGTATCAGCTCCTCTACATCGTATTCCTTTGCAACGGGTGTTTCAATCGTCCTGTGTATTTCCTTTTGCGGCACAAACGCAAGCTCCATAACCGCCTGCGCTTTTGCAGCCGCAAGATACTCCTGCGCTTTTTGTCTTACCGCCTTTGGCGCCGCAAGTTCTTCAAATGCATCCGTTTTCGGACATATCGCGTCTGTTTCCTCCAAAACGGCCTGCTCTGCAACCGTGAGCAAAGCCACCGGCTGCAAAGATGCCAAATGGCTCCCCACCCAAACGCCGTACACTCCCTGTTCAACCGTCCATGCATGAAGCTCCTCCGAAAAGCTTGCAAACTGCTTTTGGTCAATTGCAATTGTAAGCCTCTGCGTCTCTTTGGGCTGCAGCGTATTCGTCTTTGCAAAGCCGACAAGCCTGCGCAGCTCTTTTGCCAGTCCCGTCTGCGGCAGAACCGCATAAACCTGCACAACCTCTCTGCCCGCATACGTCCCGCCCGTATTCTGCACCGTTACTGTTACCCCAAACCCCGTTTCCGTCCTGCAAACCTCCTGCGTCTGTATCGAAAAGTCCGTATAGGAAAGTCCGTATCCAAACGGAAACAACGGTTTTATATCAAAGCTGTCAAAGTAGCGGTATCCGACATAAATTCCTTCTCTGTATTCTTCATAATCCAAATTTCCGTTCAGATAACCGAACGTCTCGGCAGACGGATAGTCTTCATAACGTCTCGCCCAAGTCGTTGTGAGCCTGCCGCTTGGGGACACGCCGCCCAAAAGCACGTCTGCAAGCGCATGACCGCCCTCCTGACCGGGCAGAGAGCTATGTAAGACTGCCTGAATGTTTTGCGCCTCCTGCAAAATGCCTGTGAGCTCAATAGGTGCGCCAACATTTAAAATCAATATTATTGGAATATTCTGACTGTTCAGAAACAAAATATCCTCCCGCTCTGCCTTGCTTAAATCGTAATCTCCTTCTTCCCTGCGGCGGTCCTTTCCTTCGCCGGAAATCCGGCTGATGACATAGACTGCTGCCGTCGCGCCCTCAATATCGTCCGCCTGTATACTGCGTCCCATCGGCATGACAAACGGATTTGCCGCATAAGCGTCAAAGGGATTTTCCATGCCCTTTGCATCCTCCAAAATCTTGTTCTTCCACACGGCTCTTGCATCGGCATAGCACCTTTCATAATCAGACAGCCAATCCTTGCTTGTAATAGATACGCCGGCATCCGTCAAGCCTTCGTATATGGAAACATTTTCCCGGTTATTAACATCCCCCGAGCCAATGCCCCCTTTGACGGTTTTTTGGGCTCCTGCGCCAAACAGTGCAATGACCGCCGATTGGTCAAGCGGAAGAATGCCTTCGTTTTTTAAGAGTACAATCCCTTGCGATGCTGCCTCCCGTGCAAAAAAACGATGTATCAGTTCCCGCTGTGAGGGACTTTGTATGATTGTACCGCTATGAATCTTATTTTTTCCTGCCATATCTTCACCTATCGTTATCCTTTAACACCGCCAAGCGTCACACCTGCAATAATGTATTTTGACAACAGCAGATACACAAGGATAATCGGCACAATCGCCACCATGATCATCATGTAAATCTTACCCATGTCAAAGTTCATGTAATCCGCGCCACGCAGCGTCGCAATCAAAATCGGCACAGTCATTTTGTCCTTTGACTGAATGACCAGCGCGGGAACGAAATAATTGTTCCAAGAGCCGACAAACGTAAAGATTGCCTGCACCGCAATTGCCGGTTTCATAATCGGAAGGACGATTTGGTTAAACGTGCGAAACTCCTTTGAACCGTCAATTCTTGCTGCCTCCACCAAAGACAACGGCAGCGACGACTGCAAATAACTGTACATAAAGTAAAATACTGCCGGAGACGCAATCGACGGGATAATCAGGGGCAGGAGCGAATCATACATGCCCATTTTTGTAATCAGCCGTAAGAATCCCATTGCCGTTACCTGCGTCGGCATGACAAGGATTGCCATGATAAACGTAAACGCGATTTTCTTTAGCTTAAAATCATACGCATACAGACCGTACGCCGTAAGCGCCGAAAAATAAGTACAAATCGCCGCACAGCTTCCGGAAACGATAAGGCTGTTTAAAATACCCCTTATCATCGGAAACGTTCCGTCATTTGCCACGTTTTTCAAATTCTGCCAAAAGTAGCCTCCCGGAAGCGCCGAAAAGCCTTTCTGCAAATCCGCGTGTGAGCGCGTCGCGTTGACAAATAAGATATAAAAGAAAAACAGACACATAAACGATAAAATAATCAAAACAACATGTGCGAAAATACTGCGCATTGCGCTTAATGTTTTTGAATTCATACGCTTTATCTCCTTCCTGCCTTCCGTTTTTTCTTTGCGGCAGCCTTAGAACCGTCCGGATCGTCATCATTTGTCATGCGGTAAACAATAAAGCACAAAATGCCGCTTACAATAAACAGATAAACCGACAGCGAGCCTGCCATACCATAGTTTTTACTCTTTAAGTGGCTGTTTAAGAACATAATCAAAGTCATCGACGTACGGTCGGGATTTCCCTGTCCGTTTGTCAAAATCTGCGGCACGTCAAACATCTGCAGTCCGCCGATAATGGACGTAATGAGCGTGTAGGCTAAAATCGGACGGATAAGCGGAAGTGTGATATGGAAAAACCGCTGTGTGCTATTGCACCCGTCAAGCTCCGACGCCTCAAAAATATCAGGGCTGATACCCATAATCGCCGCCATCAGCATGATTGTCGTGTTGCCAAACCACATCAGGAAGTTCATCAGCCCGACCAAGGAGCGTGTCCCGAATACCGAACCCATAAAATCAATTGCGTGGTCTGTAAGTCCTATCGACATCAGAATGGAATTTATCGGTCCGTTTGTCGAGAACAGCGTGAAAAACAGCATTGCAAACGCCGACGCCATGATGAGGTTCGGAAGGTAAATGACCACCTTAAAGAACTGCTTGCCGTGAATTTTTAAGCGCGCGTCCACAAACCACTGCGCAAGCAAAAGCGCGATGACAATCTGCGGAACAAATCCAATCAGCCACAAAATCAGCGTATTTCCCGCATACTTTAGCATATCGGACTGTAACAGGCTGACATAGTTTTCCATTCCGACAAAATTCGGGCCAATCTCCTTGATTCCCGAACGGTAATACTCGTAAAAGCTGTAACGAATGGTATCAACCAAAGGAATAAAGGAAAAAATGAAAAAAGCTGCAAAAAACGGAAAAATGAAAATATATCCCCACTTTGCGTAATCGATCTTTTTACGTTTTTGTTTCATAAGCTATCATTCCTTTCTTATCAAAATACGTTCCTAATGGAATGCATTCCTATGCAGACTGCGGTGCATAAACACACCGCAGTCATTATCAGAATCTTTTTTATTGAGGCCACTGCACTTCGGTAATTTCGGGATAACGCTCGATAATTGCCGTCTCGAAGTTCGCTTTTGCCTTGTCAAAATCAACCATGCCTTGGAAATAATCGCTGAACGAATTCTGGATTAATTCCACACAGCCCTGATCGTAAGCAGAAAGCGGTGCAATCTTGATGTTTTCCGCAACCGGTGAGAAATACTTGAACGGATTTTGTCCGCCAAGGAAGTCGGAAGAAAAGTTCGCGTCATCCGTAGCTGCCTCTCTCATGCTGCTCTGTGTATTCGTAAAGTCTGTCTTTTCCCGTGAAATTTTTAATAAATTGTCCTTATCCGCAGTTACCGACATGATAATATCCTTTACATGCTGCGGATTGTCCGTGCCTGTACATGCATGGACATAAGAGCCGCCCCAGTTGTATTCCTGCGGGGGATTTGTAACCGCCCACATGCCGTCCTCGCCGTCCCAGTTGGGCTTTAAGGTAAAGTCAATGCCCCATGCCGGAAACAGGAATGCAAACACCTTTGAGGAAGAGCCCATTGCCTGATTCCAGTCGGAATTCCACTGTCCCTTTACGGTTTTGTCCAAATAACCCGCGTCCAGCCATTCCTTGGAGTCGTTAATCCAGTTCATGATTTTTGGGTCAACCTTGATTGTGGTCTCGCCCGGCGCAACCCACGGCGCGTCAATGCTGTTGCCATATAGACGGAAGGTGTCCGCATAGGAAGCAAATGTGTAATAGCCCTTTGCCTTTAACTCGGCTGCCGCCGCCTTAATCGAATCCCAGTCCTTTACCTTCTCGCCGATTTCCTCAGGATCGTCCGTGCCAAACACCTCTTTTGCAATGTCGCGGCGGTATACAAGCAATCCCGGACAGCACTGCCATGTCGAGCCTCTCTGCACGCCGTTTGCGTCAGACGCCGTTACCTTTGTAAAGCTATACTGGTCTGCAAGGTCGGTGTCGGGATTAATGCCAAGGTCTGTCAAAGGCATTGCCATGTCCGCCTCTGCGTCGGTATATTTGTTTACATAGTCTGTTTCCGATAAGAAAATGTCAACCTTGTCGTCTGCCGCAGCGTTTGCCTGATTGAGCAGCGCCTCGTCAAGCTTCTGCTGGTAAACGCCATCCTGATTGGGATTGATAATCCAGTGGATTTCCGTTCCGTCGTTTAAAGTGGTCACCGTTCCGTCCGAAGAGGTTTCCTTTACCTCGGGATAAACCAGCTCCACACGCTCACGGAACTCGTTGTTCCAGCAGTAGATGTTGATAACCTTGCCCTCGTCTGTGGCTGCCGCAGCGTCCGCGCTGCCCTGCGCTTCCCCTCCGGTCTGCACGTTTGCGCTGTCGTCAGAGCTGGAGCTGCCTGAGCCGCCGCAGCCTGCCAGTGTTCCTGCCGCAAGTGCTGTCATTAATACGATACTGACTAATTTCTTTTTCATGAAAAAATCCTCCTATCTAAAAATTTTTATAGTTTTTTATTGCTTTGTTAAAATGATTTTAATCAATCCGTGCATTTTGATATACCAAATTGCTACAAAAAATGTCAAAATCATGTCCTGTTTTTTTACGATATATACAAAACAATTTCCGAATGCTCCTTGAGAATTTTTGCAGGAATATAATTATCCGAAAGCTCCACGCCGTCAACCGTAAGCTTTTTGAAGCCACTCTCCGCATGTCCTGCATTATTCACCACAATATGCAGATGGCTGCCTCTGAAATCCTTATCAATCTCAAAATGCTCCCACGCTTTTGGAACAGAGGGTGCAATCCGCAGGCCGTAAAAGTCGGGGCGCATTCCCAAAATTCCCTCGACGCAGCCTACCATAACCGTCGAAGCTGTCCCCGTCAGCCAGTGCACATGGGAACGTCCAAAGTGCGGACTTGCCTTTCCTTCCGTAAACTGCCCGTAGCAGTACGGCTCCAATTTGCGAATTTCCGCCCTGTCATTTTGCGCCGCCGGCGCATTTTCCATAAAATAAGCAAACGCACGCTCTCCATGTCCGCACAGCGCCTCTGCAAGAATAATCCACCCCTGAGACTGGGAGAAAATACCCGCGTTCTCCTTTGTCCCGGCATTGTAAATCACCGCAAGCGCCCCGTCAAAAGCATGGCTGTGATACGGCGGATCCATTAAAATCGCACCATATTCCGTATTAAGCTGCTGGTATACCTGCTCCAATGCCTTATCCGCCTGCTCCTTTGTCGCCAGTCCGCTGATGACCGACCAGCTCTGCGGATTGAGCCACATATTTGCTTCCAAATCCGTGCGCTTTCCAATCACCTCTCCGCGTTCCGTAAAGCCGCGGATAAACCGGTCCTCATTCCAACACAGTTTTTGTATCAGGCTGCCAAGCTTTTCCTGACATGCATCCAAATATTCGATATACCCGCTGTCCTCCTTGTACTGCGCAAACTGTCTTAAAATCGTCATCGCATAATAAAATTGGAATGCAACAAAGGTCGATTCGCCTTCCTTGCCAAGACGCAGGCAGTCGTTCCAGTCCGCATACAGTCCGGCAGGCATTCCGTGCGGTCCTAAATGGTTCATGGAAAAGTCAATCGCGCGTTTCAAATGTTCATATACGGTTCCTTCCCCTTTGTTTGCAAACGGAATGACTTCGTCGATAAAGGAAAGGTCGCCCGACTCGCAAATGTATTTATAAACTGTCGGGAACAGCCAAAGCGCATCGTCCGCGCGATATGCAGGATGTCCCGTTTCCTTCACGTAAGATGCATCATCCGGCGTGTCCTCATGCCCTGCGTTATGCGTAAATTTGACAAGCGGAAGTCCGCCGCCGTTGTCCACCTGTGCGGAAAGCATAAAGCGGATTTTTTCCACCGCCATCTTTGGCGCAAGATGGATAATGCCCTGAATGTCCTGCACCGTGTCACGGTAACCGTAGCCGTTGCGCAAGCCGCAGTATATGAAGGACGCTGCGCGTGACCAAATAAACGTCATAAAACAGTTGTAGGCATTCCATGTATTTATCATCGTGTTAAACTCCGGGCTGGGCGTTTTGACCTGAAAATGCGAAAGCTTTCCGTGCCAGTATGTAATCAGTTCTTTTTGCTCGTTCCCACACGTTTCCTGCGGATTTTCATACTGCGCCAAAATGTGCCACGCCTCGTCACTGCTCTTCATACCCAACACAAACGCAAGACTTTTTGTCTCTCCGGGTTCCAGTCGTATGTTTGCCGTAAGCGCCCCACAGCCGTTTTCGTTGTAACACAGCGCTCCGCCCAAATCCCCGTTTATCACGCCGGCCGGGTTGTCATACCCATGATACCTTCCGAGAAACTGTTCCCTGTCGCCGCAGTATGAGGCAGCATCCGCTCCTGCAAGTCCGAAAAAACGCTCCACAACAATCTTGTCATCAACGTCCTTGCCTTCCTCCAGTCCGTCCAAATTGCCGTGTATCATTTGGCAAATCCTGTTTCCTTGGAAAACCGTGCGCGTGATAAACTGCGAATACTGCAAATTTACCTGATCCTGCTCATAATTGCTGTTATTTGTAAATTCCGCATATCCCGTTATATTTAATTCCCTTGCACGCTCAGAACGGTTTGTTATTTGAACGCACCAAACCTCGTACTCCTTGTCAAGCGGAACGTAATAGAGCACCTCGGAGTGAATCCCACTGTAATCTGCAAGCATTTTCGTGTAAGCCGTCCCGTGGCGGCATTCGCTTTTGTAATCGTTTAAGTCCTTTCCTACCGGCTGCCATGAGGCAGACCAGTAGTCCTTGTTTTCGTTGTCCCGGATGTAAATATAACGTCCCGGGCGGTCAAAATCGTTAAAAACATAACGAAGTATCCTGCCATTTGCACCGGATTTTGCAAAGCTGTAGCCGCCTGCGTTATTGGAAATTACCGCGCCATACGCGGGAGAACCAAGATAGTTTGCCCACGGTGCGGGTGTATCCGGTCTGACTATGACATACTCGCGTTTTTCATCATCAAAATATCCGTAATTCATCGTTTTGTCCTGCTCCTTTCTTAACTTAAAAATTTTGCATGAAACTGTTATCCTGTAATTCTATTTTGCTCCCAGTTCTACCGCAATCGTATGTACCGCATCTGACAAAGACGCTATCATTTCCCTGTCAAGAACTGCCGATTCCCCCAGAACCTTTCCGTTTGCCTGTCCGTCACAAAGCACTTTTTTAACTGCATATTCTCCATAGGAAAGCTTTGACGGATTTTTATAAACCACTTCAAACTCCTTTTGCGCAAACTGCAGACAAATCCTCGCATTTCCCTCCGTGTCAAACTGCTCCTTTAACAGCTTCGGGCAAAGTACCATATTGCCAAGCTCGCCGCGCACGCCAAACACCTGCGTGACAACCGTGAGCATATACCAGCTCGCCGCTCCTGTTAAATAGTGGTACATCCCTCTTCCCGAACCGTTAAAATACTCCGGAATACCCGGATAAATCCGGCTCACCTCAAAGTTCATGGCAGCGTCCGCAAGCGTCTGCAGCGCCTTATAGCCTTCCTTCACAAACCCGCGCTGATACAATGCATTCGCATACATCACGGTCATATGCGAAAAGACCGCCCCGTTCTCCTTCTCTCCGTATGCAAAGCCAAACATTCTGCCCAAATTAAACTTTTCTTCATGAAAATCGGTATTCAGACGATATCCCCCGATTTCCTTCTGATACAGATAGCGGTCCGCACTCTTACAGATTTTTTCCACCTGCAAATCCTCGGCAGTCCTGCTCATAACCGCAAACACCTGACCGGTCAGCATCATACGGACGCCATCCGCAAAATATCCTTCAACGGGCGCCTTATCATTATCGTAGTAGCTGTTAAACCACCCCTCGTCTTCGCCGTCCTTTTCAATCCATTCCGTCCTGCGAATGTGCTCTGCCATCCACTTTGCCTTGTGCCTTAAATTCTGCGCAAGCTCCTTTACGGAAACTGTCATCCGTTCTCCGCTGATATTGTGCTGACAGCAAAGCAAATAGGTTTGCAGCAGCTTCTCCTTTGCCGCAATATCCTCATAAAGCTTCATGTCGTCCGCCAAAAGCACTTTAAGTTCTGCTAATACCTCGACTTCCTGCCAGTCGGGCTGCTGCGCTAAACGCTCTAAAAGCTGCGCAAGCTCTAACAGATTTCCTGCATACGCACAGGTAAACGCCACGCTCTCGCCGTTTTCTGCTGCCATATCCAGTGCATCATTCCAGTCCGCACCGCGCAGGCGGATATGATTATGCGCCCCCACCTCATAAAATGCGCACAAATGTTCTAATAACAAATGCTCCAAAATGCTTCCCTCATACACCGCGCCGCTTTCATCCTTCTGCCGTAGTCCGTAAGAAACATCCCACGCCGCGTCCAAACCGCCGCCGCGCTGCATTTGCTCATCCTTAAAATACGCCGCACGCTCCTTTAGAATCGCGGTATCGCCTGTTTGGTCTATATAAAGCTTTGTCGTCATAAACGG
The DNA here is from genome assembly GCA_002492295.1 of Lachnospiraceae bacterium UBA7110. GTDB lineage: Bacteria > Bacillota > Clostridia > Lachnospirales > Lachnospiraceae > COE1. The sequence goes on along the minus strand of DKYC01000027.1, from coordinate 10,404 downwards.
CCATACGCCGTGGTCCATCCAAACACGCGCAATTCCGTTCCTGTCCGCGACAAAGGTTCCCTGCTGCTCCCCGATAATCGTCGCATTGGTACCGTCAATCCGCACACCGCCGTAATTGTCCAAAATCATCTGCCGTACGCCGCAAGGGTCCATAATCAGCAAGGACAGACAATCCTGCCACAAATCACGCCAGCCTCTTCCGCCTCTGCCATAGTCATGATGCGGCAAAAAGGAGCATCCGTAAATCCGCCGCAAAATCGGCTGAAAGCTAATCCAACGAAGCAGATTGTCGTAGCGCTCATTCCCGGTATCATACCGGACATTCACCCTCTGCTGCCAGTAATCGCGCGTCTGTGCAAACGCCGCCCTCACCTTTTCCTCGCTGTCATATCTCGACAGCATCTGCTCAATGTCGTCCTCCTGCGCAGTCACTCCCATGATAATGGTATATGATACGCACGCATTGGGTTCTAACACGATTGTCGGAAACCGAAGTCCCCCAAGCGCCTCCTTTCCCGCAAAGCAACAGCCGCCGGATACGCCGTCTTCCTTTTGGAGAATTTTCCGCGGATGCGTATAGCTTCCGCCCTCACCGATATAATCCTCCGCAACCGGATAGAAGTCCTTGGGCTTTTCTCCTGTTTTGCCCACGCCGCACACAAAATAAGTCAAATCATTTTTGCGGTGTCCGCGCTCGTCAAAGGAAAGCGTCGGTTTTACATACACACCGTAATCCGTCGTTCTGATACGGTGCAGCAGTGACGTTACGTGCCTGTGGTCCCGAATATTGTCCGCACTTCTTCCGTAAATAGGGATTGCAGCCGTAGGTGTAATCGTCTGCGCTGTCTTTTTGGTATTGCAAAGCTCCACATGCATAAGCTCTACATTATCCGTTACCGGCACAAACGACGTGACCTGCGCCTTTAACTGGTATTTCTGGGACTGCCTTGTGAGCGTCTGCCACATCAGTCCCGCCGTCAGCTCGCTCTTGTCCTGTTCTGCCGTAAACCTCCGGCTCTCCTCCTGCGCAGAGGCGCCCACCGCAGACCATGCGCCCACGCCCTCCACATGACACCAAAAGTTTCTTCCCGAACGGTTATTGTGCAGATTTTCCGCACTGACAGGCTCCATCAAAAAGGCGTTCTGGTTGAGTTTGATGTCACCGCCCAAATTTGGCGTAACCGCGCTTTTGATTCCGTGTTCTCCTGCAATCGGAAAATACAGATAGCTGTAATTTTCCGGCTGCACTAAGAAGAACGTTCCGTCATTGCCTGTAAAATGTATTGTTTCCATTCATCCCTACCTCCTGTATTTATTTTTGTGGCTGAAATTTGCTTTTTATTTTACCGTTTTTCCATCCGTGCATATATCAGATTAATTTAAAAAA
>DKYC01000027.1:8429-8731 GCA_002492295.1 Lachnospiraceae bacterium UBA7110 | reverse complement strand
ATCAGATTAATTTAAAAAATATCACATCGATGATGTGAGATGGTTTCCGATTGTTTTCAACTTTTCGCAATAGACAGGCATTTTTTTCAAAATGCTAAATATGCTTTAATAAGAATGCTTTAGGAAACAGCCTTATGAATCTTTTGAAATTTAGGAGCCATTTGAACAAAAATACTTTGCATAAGAACCCAAAGCCAAAAAAGGGACGAAACAACGGAGCCGTTCACATATCGCAAATTCAGCTTATAAAAACAGCGCTTTTCGTGCTTCTCTTAGTCGCCGCCTTCCTGATTGGCAGAGGG
>DKYC01000027.1:7571-8156 GCA_002492295.1 Lachnospiraceae bacterium UBA7110 | reverse complement strand
GCCTTCCTGATTGGCAGAGGGATTGCATATGTCCGGTACGAAAAAATAGACGAATGGATTGTTCCGGTAGGAGGAAGCGTGTCGTCGGAAAACTGGGGACTCGGATTTGGTGCGGAGGGCACGCAGCCCACGGGAAACGCCTCCGCTTCCGAGCTGCTGAAATACAACGCCCACTATGTAGGAGACAACAGCGAAAAGGTAATCTACCTCACTTTTGACGCGGGTTATGAGAACGGCAACACGCAGCCGATTTTGGACGCGCTCAAAAAACATAACGTGCCTGCGACGTTTTTCGTCGTCGGGCATTATTTGGAGTCTGCGCCTGACCTTGTGAAGCAGATGGTTGCAGACGGACATTTCGTGGGAAATCATACGTATCATCATTTGGATATGTCGTCGATTGCCTCAAAAGAGTCGTTTGAGAAAGAAATGAAAGACGTGGAAAGCAAATTTCAGGAAATTACAGGCAAAGAGCTTGCACACTTCTACCGCCCGCCGCAAGGAAAATATAACACGAAAAATCTGGAAATGGCAAAGGATTTGGGCTACCACACGTTCTTTTGGAGCCTTGCATATGTAGACTGG
>DKYC01000027.1:7111-7283 GCA_002492295.1 Lachnospiraceae bacterium UBA7110 | reverse complement strand
GAGCCTTGCATATGTAGACTGGTATCAGGACAAACAGCCGACAAAGGAAGAAGCCTTTAGTAAACTGGTCGGGCGCATTCATCCCGGCGCAATCGTTCTGTTACATAGTACCTCTAAGACAAACGGGGAAATTTTGGATGAACTGTTAACAAAATGGGAGGAAATGGGATAT
>DKYC01000027.1:0-6803 GCA_002492295.1 Lachnospiraceae bacterium UBA7110 | reverse complement strand
ACAAAATGGGAGGAAATGGGATATACATTTCGGACGTTGGAAGACTTTGTGAATTAAATGTCAGTTGATTTTCCGTACCCCTCTATGCATCGGATTGCATAGGGGGGTGCACAATTACGCAGGAATGTTTTATTAAAGTGATTTTTATGACAGTCGTTGTGATATGGTCCGTTGTATGGTACAATTAAGGCAGTTTACAACATCAGCAGAGGGATTGAAAAATGCATTACGAATGTTTTGGCTGTGACATAAGGCAAATGAAAAAAATCAGCACCTTTTTACATTTATCAATAGAAAAAGAAGCGCAGCTTACCATGCTTGCGGACAATTATTTGCAAGCCTGCGATATGACAAAGACAAATCCTGAAATCATGCAGGAAATATGGTCGCTTATTAAGGACGTCATTGGAACAGATAACCCCTATCAGGAAATAAAAGCTTATTATAACCAGCTCGTACTATCCATGTCAGACAGCCTTTACGCAAAAATCCGCAAAAGCGACCACCCGCTGGAAGATGCGCTAAAGCTCGCAATTGCCGGAAATCTCATCGACTTTGCCGCAAAGCACACTTTTGATGAACGCACCTTTGAGGAGACAGTACGCCACCTCTCTGAAACACAGCTTGCAATCAACCATTCTAACAAATTATTTCACGCAATAGAAAACAGCCGTACGTTGTTATATTTAGGGGATAACTGCGGCGAGATTGTGTTGGACAAGCTCTTTATTGTGCTGCTCAAAGAGTATTATCCCCATTTGCAGGTATTCTACGGGGTACGGGGGAAACCGATTGTAAATGATGTCACAGTGGAAGATGCAAAACAGGTCCAAATGCATGAGGCGGCAGAAGTTCTCTCCAATGGCGACGGCGCACTCGGCACTGTCTTACATAGAACATCCGCCAAATTTCAGGCATGTTTTCAAGACGCGGATACGGTTCTATGCAAAGGGCAGGGAAATTATGAAGGACTGTCGAACTGCCATCGGAAAAACCTGTTTTTTCTGTTTATGGCAAAATGCGATTTAATTGCCAAGCCGTTAGGCGTAGATAAAATGTCGATTGTCTGTATCAGAAAGGAATAATGTATCGTGTAAGTCAGACTGATTTCTTTCAATTGGTTTTCTTTTACGCTTTCATTGTTTCCAACACATGATTATGCTACAATTATGCCAAAAGAACAATACCATGCAGTTTGTAATAAATTTGGGTGGTATACGAATAATATTGCAATTGTACTGATACCCAAATTTGCAGGGCTATTGACAGCATGAGGGATTCATATGAACATTTTGATACACGATTTAGAAGAGCCTTTTTTTCAAACTTTAGAACACGATTTTGAAATCATCAATACGAATGTCAAAGCAGCGCCGTGCCAGGGCTGCTTTCAGTGTTGGACCAAAAATGCGGGGTATTGTGTTTATACAGATGCCTTTCAACACAACGGCGCCATGGTGGGAAGCAGTGAACATGTTGTGATTGTCAGCAAAATCTGTTACGGCGGCTACAGTCCCTGTGTCAAACGATTTTTGGACAGGGGAATCTCCGATTGCCTGCCGTTTCTGACATTGCGCAAAGGCAAGACATATCACATCAGCCGCTATCCGGTCAAACGGAACCTAATCGTCTATTTCTATGGCGCATGCAGCGAATTTGAGCGGGAAACCGCCGAAGAATATGTTGCCTGCCACGCGGTCAACATGGAGGCTGACACACACAAAGTTATTTTTGCGGAACGTTTTGAAGATTTCGGAGGACTTAGCCTATGAACATTTTGATATTAAACGGAAGTCCCAAAAAGAAAAGCAGCACCTCAAGGCTCCTTGGCAAGATGGCAGGCCTGCTGCTTGCAGGCTGCAAGGTACAGTACGCCTCGCTTCGTACCAAAAACGAATACCCTGCAATCCTGCAGCACCTTAAAGACATTGACGCCCTCGTATTGGCGGCGCCTTTATATGTGGACGGCATCCCCTCCCATGTCCTGGAATTTTTGCAGCAGGCAGAGGATTTTTGCATAAAAAACAACTGCCATTTCTCCGTATATGCAATCTCAAACAATGGCTTTATCGAGGGAATCCATAACAAGTCCCATTTGCGGATGTATGAGTGCTGGTGCAGGCGGACAGGCCTTACATGGGGCGGCGGCGTTGGGATTGGCGGCGGCGAGATGTTCCACTGCCTTGCCGTTTATTACCCGATTGCCTTCGCCGTACTGATTGCAATCAATCTGATAAAGTACATAACGGGAACTGCAGTTACCATTTCAGACTGGCTCCCTCTTGCAGAAAATATCGGAATCTATCTGTTTTTCAACTGCGGCGTATTTTATTGTATGGCACGGCTGTCCGCAAGCGTACGGAAATGCCGTCAAACGAAAAACCGTTACACGCGTGTCATGGTTCCTGCGTTTTTGTTTATCCCAATGGCGGATATCTTTATGACACTCTCGGCATTATTCAACGGCAAATTCATATTTGCACTGTTAAAAAAAGATAACAATCCCCATCATAAAATCGAGTAGGGGAAATCCTCTCCCCCTACTCGCACACCGGACATCCGTCCGCAACATCCTGTCACTGCTTCGGTTGATAAATAACAAACGTCACTGTCCCATCCTCATTTAAAACAAACACATCAATCAGCAGGCTTTCCAATGCATCCTCCGAATAAGAATACCCCGCAATCTGATATTCTCCCGTTTTCATCTCCTGCGTAATCAAAAACTCGCCGCTTCCTGCTGCACCGTTCTCCAACTCATACGCATACGAAACCGTGCCCTCCTTATCCGGTGTCAGCACCTTTCTCGTCGATTCCACAGGCGCCGCATATTCGTCAAGATTTTGCGCCGTCAGCTTATTCATAAACCCCTCTACCGCCAAATCAGCCGCATCCGCTTTCCCGATTTGGAAGTCATACGAACCCTCCGCAGGCGTCTCCCACTCGGCACGCAGCTTCTCCAAATACGCCTTGGCAGCCGCGCTGTCCGCCTTGCTTTTGTCCACAGGCAGCGTAAACAGCGCATTCACTCCCTTGTAATCCGTATTGCGGCTGATTTCGCCGCTGCCCTCGTCAAAACGGTACGCCTCCGTATCATAAAACGTCCCCGAGCTGACGCCGACATAAATCCCCTTATCCGCAAACATCTCGATATTGTCCATTTCCAGAATGCGGTACATCACGCCGTCCCTTACTGCCGTCGAATAACCGCCTCCCATACTCTGTAAGCTATATACATTCGGGTCCAGTCCACGGATATAATGCGATACATAAAGCGGCTCCTTATCGTAATCATTCGACGACGTGTCCGGCATCGGTGTACCGTCTGCGCGCTCAATCGCCACAACCGTGTATATTTTATCCTCTTCTACCATACCCTTGTCGTTCGTTATCATATAGTCGCTGAGATTTTTCCCCGCAACGCTCCCCAAAAGGGTAATGCGATAGCCGCCGCTCTCCTGCGTTTCATTGACAAGCACCGCGCCCTCGCCCGAAAACGCCTTTGCCAGCGTATTGTCTTCAAATTCCACCGCAATCTCCGAAGGGCTGAAATACCGCCGCGCCGCCACAACCGTCACGGAACCCAAAAGTACTACACACACCGCAGCGGCAACCGCCGCCGGGATTCTTTTTTGATGCTTCATCTGTTTCCTCTCCTTTGCCCGCAGAAGAACCTGACAATTTAGCTGTTCGGGGGGCAAAGCTGCCGGAGTAAGTGATTTTTTTAACAATTCGTCCATATCTTCTTTCTGTAGTTCTATCCGTTTCATTCCTGTTCCGCTCCTTCCTGCTTTTCCGTAAGCTTGCGTTTCAATATCTTTTTGGCCCGGTACAGCCTGCTCTTAACCGTCCCCTCCGGCAGCCTAAGCACCGCCGCAATCTCCGCAAGCGACAACTCCTCCATGTAAAACAGCAGCACAGGCAGCCTGTATTCATCCGCAAGCGATGCCACCGCACGGCGGACGTTTTGACACTCCTCCCGCACAATAATCTCCTCCTCCAAAAGCCGCGCATTTTCGGGAATATCCGCATCCATCTCCTCCACAGACTGCCACACTCCCGTAATCCGCCGCCGGACGGACAGCTTGCGCTTTTCATTCCGGTACAGATTAACTGCAATCCCCATCAGATAGCTTTTCGGATTTTTTGCAATCACAACCTTGTCCCCTGTTTCACAAAACCTAAGAAACGTGTCCTGATACAAATCCTGCGCCTCCTCAATGTCCCACGCCACAAAGCGGCAAAACGAATATAAATCCTTACCATACTCCCGTATATATTGTTCCAGTTCTTCCTGCCTCATTACAAACCTCCTGCAACACCGGCCGCCCTCATGAAAACAGCCGGAAAATAGGATACCCTATATCGTGAAAAAAGCTGATTAACAACCCTTTCACTAATATAGGGTAACGGACACAAAAAAAGTTTCATTTTTGTCTGTAATTTTTTGATGATGGTTAAAAGCTTTATAATTCCACGACACGCGTCGCAATCCGCTCCTGATAACGCACATCATGCTCCACCGCAAGCATCGTCGGCTGATACTTTAAAATCAGGTTTTCAATCTGCATACGGGAGAACACATCGATGTAATTGAGCGGTTCGTCCCAAATATAGAGGTGCGCAGGCTTTAACAGGCTTGCCGCAATCAACACCTTCTTTTTCTGCCCCTCCGAAAAGTCCTCCATCCGCTTTATAAACTGCACCCGCTCCAAATCAAGCTGCCGCAGAATAGCGTAAAAAAGACTTTCATCAAAATTTTGCTTCTTGGCAAAGGTTTTTAAGTCCCCCAAAAGGTGCGAAGTGTCCTGATTAATATACGAAATCACCAGTCCTGATGCTGTCGTCAGCGTCCCCGTCTCCTGCATGGTATCTACAATAGCAGTATCTGGGATTTCCCCTTGCTCCCGTTCCATGCTCTGCCGCAGGATTGCTTTGATCAGACTCGATTTCCCGCACCCGTTTTTCCCATGCAGAAACACTCGTTCTCCCTGCCGCACTTCAAAATCCAAGTTTCCAAATACCGCATTGCCCGCACCGCTGTACGAAATCCCATACTTCCGCGCCGAAACCAGTACCTCCTTGTGGTGGTGCATTGGCATTAACTTTAATTCCGCGGGCGTTTCAATATCCAGCAAAAGCCCCTGCTTCTCCTCAATCTCATCCGCAATGCGCCTTTGCATATTCATTACCCGTTTCTGCATTTTTTTCGTCTTTGCACCGATATAAGCACGCGTTGCAATACATCTGTCAGGCTCTTTTACCGGATTAAACCCGATTTTGGTGCGCTCATTCTTATCCGCCCACTCCGCAGTGCGCTTTGCAACCTGTTCCAGTCTATGGATTTCCTTTTTGTGCTTCTCATTTTCCGCCTGATGAAACGCATCCATGCGGCTCTTGTTCTCCCACCACGATGAAAAATTACCGCTCTGCACCTCAATGCTGCTGCGGTTTAACACCAACACATGGTCAACGCACGCATCAAGCAAATCGCGGTCATGCGACACCAGTATGAATCCCTTTTTCTGCGCAAGATATGCCTTCACAACCTCCCGCGATTCCTGGTCCAAATGGTTTGTCGGCTCATCAATCAGCAGGAAATCATTTTCGCCCGAAAACAAAACCGCAAGCAGGACTTTCGTCCGCTCCCCGTAGCTTAATGTCTGGAACGGACGGTAAAGCGCCTCCGCGTTAAGCTGCAGCTTTTCCAGCTCACATAGCACACGCCAAAATTCACAGTCCGGCTTTAGCTCCTCATAAAACTCTGCACAGCTTTGCTGGTCCTGCACCGCCGTAATTGGATACGGAAAGTAATCAAACACGGCGTTCGTGCGAATGTTCCCCTGATAATCATATTTTCCCAGCAATAAGTTTAGAAACGTTGTCTTTCCCTTTCCGTTTCTTCCAATAAAACCCAGTTTCCAATCCGTGTCGATTAGAAATGTTACATTTTCAAAAATATTGTCAAAGCTCCCCTCATAGTGGAACGTGACATTTGATACACTGATTTGTGACATAATAACCTTGCCTCCTTCTCAGTCCGCGAATTTGTGCCCTAAGCACAAATTTGCCGTGTGAAAAATTTATTTTTTACACTTTTTTCCCGTACTGCCGTTTCTTTCCGTCTGCGCCACACACACAAAACCGGGTGTCAAAAGGAGTTTTTCCACACAAAAAGAGAGGCCGTGCAGAACATAACCCAATTTTGGCAACAGGATAAAAACAGCAGTGCCCTATACTAAAACACTTTACTGCCTAATCGAGTGGAAAAAACTTTTCCCTACTCGTGCGCCGGATATCCGCCAGCTTGCTGGCATCATTCATTTGGACATCCGTGTGCATAAAAATCCATGTTTTCCAAAATCGGTTATTTCCGCATCTTTTCACCTCTCTCGTTTTTTCGTTTCATTTTTTTGATTGACAGTTTTACACTTTCCCAACTGACTGTGCTTATTATAAAGTAGTACACAGCTGTTTGTCAACCCGTTTTGCCGCATTATCCGATTATCGGATTTTCCCCGGTCCTGCAAACCGGCTTCCACAATCGTCTTATTCCCAAATCATCAAAAAGTAAATCTGCCTTTTTCAAATCTTCGTCAACACGAACAGTAACATTTACACTCTTCATGCTCATCATTTCCTGCTTTTATTATATGTAACTTTTTAAAGATAACCAATACATTTCAGTGCAATTCATGTGCATGATATGTGCTTATTTATATTCCTATTATTACCTTAATATAATCCTCTGTTTTTTCCCGCATAAGCAAAAAACCGCTTTCTGCATCTTTCAGCTTTAATTT
>DKYC01000133.1 GCA_002492295.1 Lachnospiraceae bacterium UBA7110 | reverse complement strand
TTTGGAATAATCAGATTTTTCATTGTTCCTATCAGCCTCCATTGATTTTTCTCTTCAATAACATATCAAGTATCGCACTTTATTGTATTAAAATCAATCTTTTTTTATCCCTTTTTCATTCTTTTTGCACACAGTGTGGTTTCCAATTTGTTTATTAGTTGTCAGGAGAGGGGAATTGTGGTAGAATATGGCAGAACGCTGAATATGGCAGGAATTTGCCGTTTTTTGGAAAGGAGCAGAATGGGGAAATGGAAAACGTAACAAAAGAGATTGTAAATATCGGCGTAAACGACAGGGACATTACACTGTTTGAGGGGCAGTATGCGGTGGAACACGGTATGGCATATAATTCGTACCTTATATCAGACGAAAAAACAGCCGTAATGGATACGGTTGACAGGCGTGCAACCAGGGAATGGCTTTCAAACCTTGATGAGGCGCTTGCCGGACGTGCGGTTGATTATCTTGTGATACAGCACATGGAGCCTGACCACGGCGGCAGTATTTTGGAGCTGATTGAAAAGTTTCCCGGAATGAAGCTTGTGGGAAACGCCAAGACTTTTACCATGCTCAAACAGTTTTACGAGATTGATATTGAGGGAAAAACAATTGAGGTCAAGGAAGGCGGCACACTGTCACTCGGGGCGCATACACTGCAGTTTTTCATGGCGCCGATGGTGCACTGGCCGGAGGTAATGGTCACTTACGACAGCACGGATAAGGTACTGTTCAGTGCGGACGGCTTTGGAAAATTCGGTACGCGCGACGCTGACGAGGCATGGACATGTGAGGCGAGAAGATATTATTTTAATATTTGCGGAAAGTACGGTGCGCAGGTGCAGGCACTGCTCAAAAAGGCAGCAGCCCTTGATATCAATGTGATTTGTCCGCTTCACGGACCGGTGCTTACGGAGGATTTGGACTATTATATCGGAAAATACCAGACATGGAGCAGCTATGAGCCGGAGGACGAGGGTGTGCTGATTGCGTGCGCGTCGGTTCACGGAAACACAATGGAGGCGGCGCGGAAGTTAAAGGAAATCCTTGAGAAAAAAGGTGCCAGAAAAGTCGTGCTCACGGATTTATGCCGCGACGACATCCACGAGGCGGTTGAGGACGCGTTCCGCTACAGCCACTTAGTGCTTGCCACGATTACGTATGATGCCGGGCTGTTTCCCGCGATGGAAAGCTTTCTGAATAAGCTCAAGGCGAAAAATTACCAAAAACGTACGGTAGGACTGATGGAGAACGGTACTTGGGCGGCAACTGCCGCAAAGAGCATGAGGGCAGTGCTCGAGGGAATGAAGGAGCTCAAAATTGCAGAACAGACAGTGACAATCAAGTCGGCATTCAGGAAAAGCGATACCGCACAGCTTGAAGTGCTTGCAGATGAGCTGCTTGCGTAAATCAAAAAAGGTCTTCTATGAAAATAAAAGCGTCATGGAAGCCCTTTTTTCTGTTTCTTTTTTTGGAAGTATTACACGAAAAGGTATTGACAAATACCGTACATGGGTATAGTATGTTAATGAAATACGGAAAAAAGGAGATACTGTTTATGGAATCAAATCAAGAGCATAATGAAAATCAGGGTACGGAAATTCTGTGTGAGGAACACAGCCACAAAAAAAAGGAGCGCACGCCCAAGGAACTGCGGGATTTAGTGAACCGCTTAAGCCGTATTGAGGGGCAGGTCCGGGGCATTAAGGGAATGGTTGAAAAGGATGCGTACTGTATTGATATCCTGGTACAGGTGGCAGCAGTTAACGCAGCGCTCAACAGCTTTAGCAGGGTACTGCTTTCCGACCATATCAAGACATGCGTGACACAGGATATTTTGGACGGTAAGGAAGAAACCGTTGATGAGCTTGTGGAGACAATCAGGAAATTAATGAAATAAAAAGAAATTCTAAAACTTCGTATCGGAGGAATGCCCTGACGGACATTCTTCCAATCGTAGAAAAAAGACTTGAAGGAGGGATTAGGGATGGAACAGTATGCGGTGACGGGAATGAGCTGCGCTGCCTGCAGCAGCAGGGTGGAAAAAGCGGTGTCAAAGGTAGCAGGCGTAAGCGCATGTTCCGTCAGCCTTCTGACAAATTCGATGGGCGTGGAAGGCACGGCAAAGCCTGAGGAGATTATCAGGGCGGTGGAGGAGGCAGGATACGGCGCTGCGCAAAAAGACAGCACGGCGTCAAAAGGCAGCAGCACGGCGCAGCAGGAGGAGCTGCTTGCTGACAGGGAAACACCGGTGTTAAAGCGCCGCCTGCTGTATTCCTTAGGATTTTTAATCGTACTGATGTATGTTTCAATGGGACATATGATGTGGGGATTTCCCGTGCCGTCTGTACTTGAAGGCAATCATATTGCAATGGGGTTGATACAGCTTTTATTAACCGTGGCAGTCATGGTCATTAACCAAAAGTTTTTTATCAGCGGTTTTAAAAGCCTGTTTCACAAATCCCCGAACATGGACACACTGGTGGCGCTCGGTTCAACGGCGGCGTTTGTGTACAGCACGTACGCGCTTTTTGCGATGACCGATGCACAGCTGTCGGGCGACACGCAGGCTGTCATGGACTATATGCACGAATTTTACTTTGAATCCGCGGCAATGATTTTGACGCTGATTACGGTAGGAAAAATGCTTGAGGCGCGTTCCAAGGGAAAGACCACCGACGCGCTTAAGGGACTGATGAAGCTTTCTCCCAAAACGGCTGTGGTGGTAAAGGACGGTGTGGAGTGTACCGTAGGCATTGAGGAAGTGGCAAAAGGCGATGTGTTTGTGGTAAGACCGGGGGAAAGCATCCCCGTTGATGCTATTGTGCTGGAGGGCACAAGCGCGGTTGATGAAGCGGCGCTCACGGGTGAGAGCATTCCCGTCGACAAGGCGGCAGGCGACAGTGTGTCGGCGGCAACCATCAACCGTTCCGGTTTCATCAAATGCGAGGCTGTGCGCGTGGGAGAGGACACAACGCTATCGCAGATTATTAAAATGGTCAGCGATGCCGCCGCGACAAAAGCGCCGATTGCCAAGGCTGCGGACCGCGTATCAGGCGTGTTTGTACCGGCGGTCATCGCAATCGCACTGGTTACGACATTCGCGTGGCTTTTGGCGGGGGCAGGTGCAGGGTTTGCGCTTGCGCGGGGGATTTCGGTTCTTGTCATCAGCTGTCCGTGTGCCCTCGGTCTTGCGACACCCGTTGCGATTATGGTCGGAAACGGCGTCGGTGCAAAGAACGGCATTCTGTTCAAAACTGCCGTATCGCTGGAAGAGGCGGGAAAGGTGCAGATTGTAGCGCTTGATAAAACGGGTACGATTACAAGCGGTATGCCCAAGGTCACCGACGTGATACCCACAGAGGGTATTTCAGAGCAGGAGCTGATAACGATTGCGTATGCATTGGAGGAAAAAAGTGAACATCCGCTTGCGCGCGCCGTATGTGCGTACGCGCAGGAAATGGCAGCAAAGCAGCCGGATAGAAACGGGCAGGCGTTTGCTGGAGCAGTCACGCAGTTCGAGGCGCTTTCCGGAAACGGCGTGACGGCATTATATGATGGAAAACGGCTTTTTGGCGGCAGCAAAACATTTATCGGAAATAAGACGGCAATTCCCGGACAACTGCAGAAAAAGTCCGAAGAATGCGCAAGACAGGGTAAGACACCGCTCTTTTTTACCCGTGAGGACGCGGCGGGCAGGGATATGCCTGTCGGAATGATTGCGGTAGCGGATGTCATTAAGGAGGACAGCGCACAGGCAGTCAGCGCGCTGAAAAACATGGGACTGCATGTGGTCATGCTGACCGGTGACAATGAGCAGACGGCGCAGGCAATCGGCGCGCAGGCAGGCGTGACGCAAGTGATTGCGGGCGTGCTTCCGGACGGTAAGGAGAGCGTCATCAGAAAGCTCAAGGAAAAAGGCAGGGTGGCGATGGTTGGCGACGGGATAAATGACGCGCCCGCGCTTACAAGGGCGGACATCGGCATTGCAATCGGCGCGGGAACTGATGTTGCGATTGACGCGGCGGACGTTGTCCTGATGAAAAGCAGGCTGTCCGATGTGCCGGCGGCAATCCGGCTAAGCAGACGGACGCTGAAAAACATTCACGAAAATTTATTTTGGGCGTTTTTCTATAACGTGATTGGCATCCCGCTTGCGGCAGGCGTATGGATTCCGCTGTTTCACATTCAGCTCAATCCGATGTTTGCGGCGGCGGCGATGAGCCTCTCAAGCTTTTGTGTCGTGACAAATGCCCTGCGGTTAAATTTTGCTGACATCCATAACGCGTCGAAAGATAAAAGGATGCGTCAGGTAATTAAAGAAGAAAATCAAAAAAACGAGGAGGATTTTACAATGACAAAGACCATGAAAATCGA
>DKYC01000163.1:8666-8790 GCA_002492295.1 Lachnospiraceae bacterium UBA7110 | reverse complement strand
TGTATCCATATGAGGAGTAAAAATAGGCTTGTTCTTTCCTCTTAATACACTTGCAACTTCCGATGCCAAACGTCCTAACGTCATTCCCGCAGCATCTACCACATACCATTTTCTATCAATTGTA
>DKYC01000163.1:8046-8373 GCA_002492295.1 Lachnospiraceae bacterium UBA7110 | reverse complement strand
TTTCTATCAATTGTAGCTGGGCTAGCCATAAATGTTTTCATTATGTTACCTCCATATATTCGCCTGTCGGCTGTCCTTATACGTATATTCCTGCCCAAATTATTAAAATACGGAATGTCCGGACCGTATCTGTTAAATCCGCAGGTCAACCAAATGCATTGTGTTGACAGGATTATTCCATATCGGGGCTATGATATTGACCTAATCACACGTCGCCACATTGAAATATTATATTACAGGGGTGTTTAAGTGTCAACACTTTTTCCATAATTTTTCACATCGGAAATCAGCTTTTTCCACTCATCCTCATGCTCCACATAATACAAA
>DKYC01000163.1:0-7750 GCA_002492295.1 Lachnospiraceae bacterium UBA7110 | reverse complement strand
TCCTCATGCTCCACATAATACAAAGGGCAAAGCTTTTCGCAGCTGTCATAATGGCGCAGGATATCCTCCGCATCCAAATCATATTCCCTGGTCAGCCATGCCAGCATTTGAATCAGGGAATCGTATGTAGCCTGCTCAAAGGAACCGTCTTCATTCCGGTAACAGCATTCAATGGATATCGAATCATTATTTCTCCCCCGCACCGCATAAGCTTCCTCGTCCAAGGGAATACACTGGATAATCTCCCCTTCACAGCCGATGATAAAATGTGCGCTCGCAGCGCGTTCATGGGTTTCGCCAAGACCTTCAAAATAGCTTCTGTTCTGCGCTGCAGTTGTTCCAGGATTTGCAGTATAATGTACAAAAATGTTTTTGACACTGGATAGCCTTGTCCCAGGGCGGTTATATTCGCTGATGCTCAAAAAATCCTGCTGGATTTCCGGCTTACCTGTTTTGCTGTCGTCTGTCATTCCTTCTCCCCGAACATCCCCGGCTGCGTCCAACGCGCCCTTCCCGATATGCATTCCTCCCTGCATATCCTGATATAACGCCCTAACCGCAAAAAAGAGAACCACACAAAGCGCCAAAAGAACCGTAACCGTCACACATCTGAAAATCCACATCCTGCGCTGCCTTGCCCTGCGTCGTTTTAAAGCTGCCGCATTTGCCCGCGACTTTTTTTGCCTTTGCATTGTCTGATCCGGTACGAATGTTATGATTTGAACGTTTGCTCTGTTCTTTACCGCCTCCACACCCTGCCTGCCTTGTCCCGTCCGCGTCTGGGTACGTCCCTGTGCCGTCCTTGTTTTGGACGGTTCCAAAACCTGCCATAATTCTAAATCCCGTTTTCTGCATGCCTGATTATCCATAGTACTCCCCCATTTTAAAACATTATTCCCTGTGTATCTAAAACTCCCTACTATATATTAGACGATTTAAAAACGTAAAAAGTTGCAAAAATTTTACAATTTTTTTAATTATATGAAATTTTTCTCTAATTTTTCTCTAAATAACGTAAACAAATCCGTTTTCACGCTCTTTTTACAGCAAAAAAGCAGGAAATCCATGTTGAATCCTGCCTTTTACAGATACTCATATCCAATGAGCGTAAGCCCGCATGCCGGAAGCGTCGGACCTGCTTTCTCTCGATTGCACGCATTTAAAATATCTGTCATATCTTTTGGCGCAATCTTTCCCTTTCCGGCTTCCATCAGCGTTCCCACAATAATCCGTACCATGTTATACAAAAATCCGGAACCCGTAATACGCACGCAAATCATGTCTCCCGCTTTTTCCACATGGATATCATAAATTGTCCGCACCGTCGTTTCCGCCACTGTCTTTGTGCTGCAAAAACTTTTGAAATCATGCTCTCCCACAAGGCAGGATGCCGCCTCACGCATTTTCCCCACATCAAGTCTCACATAAGTGAAATAGGAATAAAGCCTGTATACTGGCATCGGAAATGCGCAGTTTAAAATTTTATACTCATAAGTTTTCCTGCTGTTTTGATGTCTCGGGTGAAAATCAGGCGCTACTTCCATTGACAATTGTATCCGGATGTCCTCGGGAAGCTTTTGGTTTAACGCATAGGACATTTTATCGGCTGGCATCCTCGCGTTTGTATCAAATACCGCGATATTGCCAAGCGCATGTACCCCCGTATCCGTACGCGATGCACCGATAACTTTTATTTCTTCCTGAAAGAGTGCACTAAGCGTCTCGTTCAAGACAGACTCAATTGTCACAACATTGGGCTGAATCTGCCAGCCATGGTAGTTTGTCCCGTCATAAGCCACCTTAAGCATTACTCTTTTCATACTGATACACCGCCCGTTATACCAACAAATGCAAGCAAAACCGGCTCCAGCCGTCCTGCCGCCACGCCAATTACAAGATAACACGCCACAACCGCATACGCGATAAAATCCCTGCGCGCATAATGGAGCGGCTTCATCTTTGTACGGTGCTCCCCTCCCCGGTAGCAGCGCGCCTCCATCGCCATTGCCAAATCATTTGCACGCCGGAAAGCCGATATGAAAAGCGGCACAAGAAGCGGTACCAGCCCCTTCGCCCTTTTGATAATGTTCCCACTGTCAAAATCCGCACACCGCGCAAGCTGTGCCTTCATAATTTTATCCGTTTCCTCCATCAGGATTGGAATAAACCGCAGGGCAATCGACATCATCATTGCAATCTCGTGCACCGGAACCTTTATCCTGTTCAACGGATGAAGCATTTTCTCAAGACCGTCCGTAAGCTGGTTTGGCGTCGTCGTAAGCGTCATAATCGACGAACCGATAATCAAAAAGCTAAGGCGCACCGCAAGGAGCACTGCCAGTCTGAGTCCTTCCTTTGTAATTTTAAGCTTCCATATGGTAAATAGCGGCTCCCCCGGTGTCAGAAACAAATTAAACACAACCGTTATCATAAGCAGGAACACAATTGCCTTCATTCCCTTGACCATAAACCGAAAAGGAACCTTTGATAAATTTATCACAAGCGTCAGAAAAACAGCCGCCACGATATATCCCGCCGCACCGTCAAACACAAAGAGCGATATGATAAACAGTATGGTAGAACCAAGCTTTACCCGCGGATCCAGTCTATGTATCACGGAATCGGCCTGATAATATTGACCAAGTGTAATATCCCTAAGCATGAACCGTCACCTGTTTCCCTTCCCTGTTGCCACAAGACCTGCAAAATACCGTTTTATCTCATCCTTTGCCTCGTCAATCGTCGTCACGTCGTCGCTCACGTCATATCCGTGCGCCTGCAGCTCCCGCATAATATAAGTCACCTGCGGTGCCGCAAGACCGATTTCCTCCAGCTTTGCGTAATGGCGGAACACCGCCCTTGGTGTATCGTCATACAGGATACAGCCCTTATTCATTACAATAATCCTGTCCACATACCGCGCCACGTCATCCATGCTGTGGGAAACCAAAATAACCGTAATTCCAGTTTCTTTTTTCAGCTTTGCTACCTGCTCCAAAATCTCATCCCTGCCCTTTGGATCAAGCCCCGCCGTCGGTTCATCCAGTACAAGCACCTGCGGTTTCATGGCAAGCACGCCCGCAATTGCCACGCGTCTCTTCTGCCCTCCCGACAAATCAAAGGGCGACTGGTAAAAGTATTCATCATCCAGTCCTACCAGCTTCAAAGCCTCATATGCCCTAAGCTCTATTTCTTTTTGGGATAACCCTAAATTCTTAGGTCCAAAGCATACGTCCGTGAACACATCCGTCTCAAAAAGCTGATGCTCCGGATACTGGAAAACGAGTCCCACCTTACTGCGCAGCTTCTTTTTGTCGAAATCCTCATCGTCAATATCTTCCCCATTAAAATAAATATTCCCGCTCGTCGCCTTCATAAGACCGTTCAGATGCTGTACAAGCGTCGATTTTCCAGAACCCGTATGACCGATAATTCCGATAAACTGTCCGTCAGGAATTACCAGGTCAATATTGTTTAATGCCCTTAACGGCGTTCCCGTATCCTGTCCGTAAATATGATTTACCTTGTCTAAAATGATTGGCATTTTTCTGTCTCCTAATCTCAAAACAGCTTGTTAACACAATTGTCCAGCGCCACCCGAAACTCCTCTTTTGTCAGCACGCCCTCAGGCATCGGGAACCCCTCCTGCCTCAGCTCATGCGCAAGCAAAGTTACCTGCGGCACATCCAGCCTAAGCGCCTTCAACCGCTCTACCTTGGAAAAAACCTCCCGCGGTGTTCCCTGCAAAGTAATCTTTCCCTGATCCATGACAAATACCTTATCGGCATAAATGACCTCTTCCATATAATGTGTAATCAATATGACTGTAATACGCTCCACGTCATTTAAAGCACGCACAGCACGGATGACCTCCCTGCGTCCCTTTGGGTCAAGCATTGCCGTAGGCTCATCCAAAATAATGCATTTCGGGTGCATTGCAATTACGCCCGCGATAGATACACGCTGCTTCTGCCCTCCCGACAGTTTATTAGGGGAATAATGCCGGAACTCATACATCCCCACTGCCTTTAAACTCTCGTCCACGCGCTCCCATATTTCCTTTGTGGGCACTCCCATATTTTCAGGTCCAAATCCCACATCCTCCTCCACAATCTGCCCGATAATCTGATTGTCAGGATTCTGAAATACCATTCCGGCTGTCTGCCTGATATCCCATATATATTCATCCTTCTGCGTGTCCTTACCGTCAACCCACACCGTCCCCTCTGTCGGATAAAGTATGGCATTGAGGTGCTTTGCAAGCGTGGACTTTCCCGAACCGTTATGCCCTAAAATCGCCACAAAATCGCCCTGACTGACATCCAGACTGACATTGTCCACCGCTGTCGTTATGCCTTCAACGTTCCCTTCCTCATCCCGTCTGATATACTCAAAGATTAAGTCCTTAACCTTAATGATTCCCATGAAAAACCCTCATTCTCACTTATCGCCGTCCTGCATCTTCTGCTGCATAAAAGCTTTATACAACTTACGTCTTTGAAGCATTTCCTTATGCTCCCTGTCCTGCTCAATCTGCCGTCTGATGTTCTCTGCAATCCATATCGCCCTGATTTTGTCAAGAATTTCCTCTTCCTTACTCTTCTTTGGCGAATTCATTCTGTCCGCATATTCCTTACCGTACATCTGCATCTGCTGCTTTCTGCGCTTGCCATCCCTGTAATCCTTATCCCACTTCTCTATCTTTTCATGCTCATTCGCCATTTCCCTCTGCTTTTTATAATTGTCACGCGTAGCCGTACTTGTCGCAAATATTTTAACCGGACGCTGCGGCGGCTGAGGCACCTGATAAAAATACGCCGCGTTTGGCATACCTCCCATAGTACCTGAAGTATTATTCTGACCATTGTCAGGGATATACGGATTACTCAGCAAATACTCATACGCTCCCTGAAGTTTAATATAATACTCCTTTGTATCACCCGACGGATTGGCATCCGGATGATAAAGCTTCGCCTTATACCGGTATGCCCTCTTAATCTGTTCATCAGATGCATCTACACTTACTCCAAGAAAATAGCAGGCTTCTTTTCTTGTCATATCCATCCTCCATTCTTAACAAACCCCTTAAAGATATTCCCTTATACAAAAACGCTCCCAAACTATGGGAGCGCATTTCGTACAAAATACAATTATTCTCTGCTCTTATACAAGCTCAAGAACTACCTGCATAGCGCCGTCACCCTTACGCTGACCAACCTTGATTATTCTTGTATAACCACCGTTACGTCCAACATACTTAGGTGCGATTTCATCAAACAGCTTCGCTACAAGGTCGATTTCCTTTGTATTTCTCTTTTTTCCTGCATTCTTCTGGGGAACCTCTGTCACAGGGTACAATACCTTAAGCATCTGTCTTCTTGCATGAAGTCTGGAAGGCATATCCTTCTTGATTTCCTTTTCCACTTCATCATAAACAGTAACCTTCTTACCGTCCTTTACTTCCTTAACTCTCTTGCCATCCTTGTCTTTTCTTGGAACCTTAGCCATAACCTTTACCATTTCATAGTTATCCTTTTCCTTCACGGCTAATGCAATCAAACCTTCGACAATCTTCTTAACTTCCTTTGCCCTTGCCTCTGTCGTGATAATTCTGCCATTCTTGCTTGCAATCAAAGCAGTCACCTGACCTCTGAGCAATGCCTTTCTCTGACTTGACGTTCTTCCGAGTTTTCTATAACCTGCCATAATTGGCTCCTTTCTTTATGAGGAACTTCACCTGCTTATTCCCCAGGCTACCCCCATTGGTGGGACAAATGACAACGCCCTTCGGACTTACTTATCAAATGTCGTTAACAACTTCCATCTTTGAGCACAGATACGAACTCTTTGGAATTACCGCATCTGCAATTGTATGTCGGGAAACAAATTGATTCGTTTCCTATTGTGTCGGCCGCATGCCGCTGAAGGCATCCGATTTTCCCTGCGGACAATTATCCGTGCACCATACATACATATTTTAAATTTACAGGCAATTATTCCTCCATCGGATTCAGCTGTAAACCTAACTCCTTTAACTTTGCCAAAACCTCGTCTAAAGACTTCCGCCCCAAGTTACGAACCTTCATCATATCCTCCGAAGTCTTGTTTGTCAGTTCTTCAACCGTATTGATTCCGGCTCTCTTAAGACAGTTATACGAGCGCACTGACAATTCGAGCTCATCAATGCTCATCTCAAGGACTTTTTCCTTCTCATCATCTTCCTTCTCGTTAATCACGACAGCGCCCGTTCCAAGTTCGGAAAGATTAATGAAAAGCTTGAGATGCTCACTCAGCACTTTCGCCGCAAGGCTTACCGCCTCGTCAGGCTCAAGTGTCGCATTCGTGTATACATCCAACGTTAATTTATCGTAGTCAGTCACCTGACCAACACGGGTATTTTCTACGGTAACATTTACTCTCTCTACAGGAGTATAAATCGAATCAACGGCAATGACACCAATTGGCAAATCCTCGCTCTTATTCTTATCTGCGCTGATATAGCCCCTTCCCTTTGTAATCAGTATTTCCATGTACAGTTTGCTGTCCTTACCGCCATTTAGCGTAGCGATAACCTGATCCGGATTCATAATTTCGATATCCTGATCCACCTGAATATCAGATGCTCTGACAACACCCTCGCCTTCAAAATCTATGACTGCTTTCTTAACTTCATCCGTTTCACTGCTATTTTTAATTGCCAGGCTTTTCAGGTTCATGATAATTTCCGTCACATCCTCCTTAACACCCGGAATGGAACTGAACTCATGCAATACACCATCAATCTTAACCTGGCTCACAGCCGCGCCGGGTAGGGAAGCAAGCATAATCCTTCTAAGAGAATTACCCAGTGTGATTCCATAACCTCTCTCTAAAGGCTCTACTACAAACTTACCATACCTTTTGTCTTCAGAGATTTCTGCCACTTCAATATTTGGACTGTCAAAATCAAATGCCAACACTGTAAATACCCTCCTTTAATGAATGTGATGAATACGATTACGGCAAGCGCAAATATTAATTGCACCTACCTACGCCGACCGCATGGCTGCTAAATCCCTTATGCGGTCATTTGCATCAATTACAGCAAACATCAAATGCTTTTGTTGTTTACCATAATACAAAGTGCAACAATAGAAAGCACGCACTGCGCACTTCCTACTGTTAAATTCACATCAGCTGCTTATTTTGAATACAACTCGACAATAAGCATTTCATCTACAGGAACATCAATAACCTCTCTGGAAGGAAGCTCCTTAATGGTTCCCTTGAAGTTCTCCTGATCAACATCCATCCATTCAGGAACTAACCTGCCATTTGTAACCTCGGCAATATCCTTATATCTCTGTAAGCCCTTTGACTTCTCCCTAATTTCAATCACATCACCTGCACTAATCAGGTAAGAAGGGATATTTACGCGCTTTCCGTTCACCAAAACATGCTTGTGACCTACAATCTGCCTGGCTTCCTTTCTTGTTCTTGCAAAGCCCATTCTGAAAACAACATTGTCAAGTCTTCGCTCCAAAAGAATCATCAGGTTTTCACCTGTCATACCCTTCATTCTGTCCGCCTTTTCATAATAATTGCGGAAAGGCTTCTCAAGCACGCCGTAAATGAATTTAGCCTTCTGCTTTTCCCTAAGCTGTAAGCCGTACTCACTCATTTTCCTGCCGGCTCTTGCCGACTTTCTTTTAGATTTTTTATCATATCCTAAAAATACAGGATCCAAATCAAGAGATCTGCATCTTTTAAG
>DKYC01000057.1 GCA_002492295.1 Lachnospiraceae bacterium UBA7110 | reverse complement strand
CAATTTCCCGCAGGGGCGCGTGACGGACCATCGGATTAATCTGACGCTGTATAAGCTTGATAAGATTATGAACGGGGATATTGATGAGATTTTGGACGCATGCATTTCCGCGGACCAGGCGGCGAAACTGGTGAAGATGAATCAGAATTGATAAAACAAAGTGTGGCTTACACTGGCTTTTGGGGCTGGTGTAGGCACTTTTTTTACGCAAATTTATACCTATTTTACACAATTTGGAGAACGCAGTTTTGTGCAAATTTTCTGTTTTTTTGGATTATTTCATATAAGTATTGAAAAAATGTGACATTTCACAGTATAATTATATCAATGCACTGCCAAATTTGATAAAAAGGAGAAACACATATGAAATTAAAACAGAAATTAATAATGCTTGTTATGATTCCTGTTGTATTGATCGGGTTAGGTGTAGCGCTGATTGCCGCTTATCTTGCAAAAACATCTATGGTGCAAAGTACAGAATTACAGTTGGAAATCGCATGTGAAGGTTATAGCGGAAATGTATATGCCTATAAGGCGCAGGATATTGATATGACCGTATTTGTCGGTGATACGCGTGCTGTCAGTTCTATAGAGGGGGTTATCGGGACAAAAGCATCCGATGAGGTAATTGAACGCACGATTAATAATAAGCAGGTATTTTTCAGCTCAAATGCAAACGTAAACGGACAGCCTTATTATGGGTATTATATTCCGACAGAGGCGGGGATGCTCTTTGCGGGAAAACCCCAGGCGGATGTTACGGCAAGCATAAACAGGCTTGTCGGTACGATAATTGCTTTTTCCGTGGTAGCAATGATTGTCGTTGCCATTATCGCGTATCTTGTTGCGGGCAGGATTGCGGGACTGATTATCAATGTAAGCAGGACGGTTCACTTTGTAGCGGAGGGAGACCTGACCTGCCAGGTGAGTGACATCAAGGGCAGGGATGAAGTAATAGCCATGAATAATTCCGTAAAGACAATGGTTACAAATCTCAGGGAGCTGCTTTCCAAAACAATGAGTGTCAGCAGTGATGTTTTAAAATCATCCGACACGCTGCGTGATACGTCAACCTCAACGCTGCATGCCTGTGAAGAAATTGCAAGGGCGATTGAGGATGTGGCACAGAACAATACGGCGCAGGCGGGAATTGCGTCGGATGTGACTGCGGGCATCGGGGTCATGCAGGAGAAAACGGCAGACATTTTAACGAGCGTAAACGGTATTGAGAGCTGCTCTGCCAGTCTCGTGGACAACTGCAACGATATGAGACTTAAAATTACGGCGACACAAAAGAACAGCAGTATGATGTCCGAGAGCGTAATCAGTATTAAGGAAAAGATTGATGAGACGAATAAGGTTATCGCAAAGATGTCGGAAATTCTTGCCGGTATTGAGGACATTGCGTCGCAGACAAAGCTGCTGTCTTTGAATGCATCGATAGAGGCGGCAAGGGCAGGCGAGTTTGGAAAAGGCTTCAGCGTTGTTGCGGACAGTATCCGAACGCTTTCAGAAAATACGGGGCAGGAGCTTATCAGCATAAAGGATATCATCTCGAACATAACAAGCGATTTTAAAGAGTGTGCGGACAGCATTGACATTGCAGTGGAAAACAACAATGAGAGTGCAAAGAGCATTACGGAGGTTATCAGCTCCTTTGAGGCGGTGGATATTGCAATTCAGGATACGTCAAGACAGGTAGAATTGATCAGTGCAGCAGTAGATGCGACGAATAAGAAGCTTTCGGATGTATCAAATGATATTATGACGTTGGGAGAGGCTTCAGAGAGCAATGCGGCAGCAAGCCAGCAGGTTAACGCGTCAGTGGAAGAACTGACAGCCTTGATGGCATCTGTCGATGAGAGCACGGAGGAGCTTTCCAATGAGGCGGAAAGCCTGAAAGCGGCGCTTACAATCTTTAAACTGTAAAAAGTACTTGAAAGTGTCCGTTTTGTATGTTATCATATATGAAGTTAATGAAAAACAGGAATTTCATATTGTAATTTATGAAAAGAACAGGACAACGGCGTCACAGGTATATAGATGTTTTTGTGGTGCATTTGTCAATAATGAAACGAATCCGTCCCGGGGTACATCTGTATTCCGGGACGTTCCTTGTCCAATAAGATGACGCATTCGCAGGCGTTTATATGAGGAGGAAGGAAGCATGTACAGAGATCTTACAATGAAGGAAATCGGTGAGCAGCATATCGGCAGGACACTGCAGGTCGCAGGATGGGTGGAAAACATCCGTGACCATGGCGGCGTGTCCTTTATTGATTTGCGGGATATGTACGGCGTATTGCAGGTGGTGATGCGCGATACGACGCTCTTAAACGGGATTACAAAGGAGATGTGTGTCTCCGTTGAGGGACCTGTTGAGAAAAGGGATGAGGAAACCTATAATCCGAAAATACCGACGGGAACAATAGAGCTTGAGGCAAAGAAGGTAACAGTGCTTGGAAAGGTTTATCAGCAGCTTCCGTTTGAGATTATCACTTCCAGGGAAACAAGGGAGGATGTGCGTTTAAAGTACCGTTATCTTGATTTGCGGAATGCGAAGGTACGGGATAACATGATTTTCCGCGCCCAGGTGATTGGCTTTTTGCGTCAGAAAATGACGGAACTTGGCTTTTTGGAAATTCAGACGCCGATTTTATGCGCGTCATCGCCGGAAGGGGCGAGGGATTATATCGTGCCCTCAAGAAAATATAAGGGGAAATTTTATGCGCTTCCGCAGGCGCCGCAGCAGTATAAGCAGCTTTTGATGGTGTCAGGTTTTGATAAGTATTTTCAGATTGCACCGTGTTTCCGTGATGAGGATGCGCGGGCGGACCGTTCGCCGGGGGAATTTTACCAGCTTGATTTTGAGATGAGCTTTGCCACGCAGGAGGATGTGTTCCGGGTGGGCGAGGAAGTTCTTGGTGCCACGTTTGAGAAGTTTGCGCCTGAGGGTTATACGGTGACAAAGGCGCCGTATCCGGTAATCAGCTATCGGCAGGCGATGCTGGAATTTGGTACGGATAAGCCGGATTTGCGCAACCCGCTGCGGATTTTGGACGTGACGGACTTTTTCCAAAAATGCAGTTTTAAGCCGTTTCTTGGCAGAACGGTGCGTGCGATTAAGGTGCATGCCGAGATGTCAAAGGGATTTCATGAGAAGCTGCTTGATTTTGCGACAGGAATGGGCATGGGTGGTCTTGGGTATCTTGAGATTGCAGACGATATGAGTTATAAGGGACCGATTGACAAATTTATTCCACAGGAATGGAAGCCAGAGCTTGCGCGGATTGCGGCGCTTGCGGCGGGCGATACGGTTTTCTTCATTGCGGATAAGGAGGAGCGAGCAAACTATTACGCGGGGCAATTGCGTATTGAGCTTGGGGAAAAGCTTGATTTGTGTGAGAAAAACGCGTATCGGTTTTGTTATGTAAACGATTTCCCGATGTATGAGCGCGACCCGCAGACAAGGCAGATCGGGTTTACGCATAACCCGTTTTCGATGCCGCAGGGGGGGCTTGCTGCGCTTGAAAACGAAAACCCGCTGGAGATTTTGGCGTATCAGTATGATATTGTATGTAACGGCGTGGAGCTTTCGAGCGGCGCGGTCAGAAACCATGATATTGATATTATGGTAAAGGCATTTGCAATCGCGGGATATGACGAGGAAATGTTAAAGGCGAAATTTGGGGCGCTGTATCAGGCGTTTCAGTTTGGCGCGCCGCCCCACGCGGGAATGGCGCCGGGCGTGGACAGGATGCTGATGCTTCTCAGGAATGAGGAAAATATCAGGGAAACGATTGTATTTCCAATGAGCGGCTCTGCGCAGGATTTGATGTGCGGCGCGCCAAACGACGTGACGGAGCAGCAGCTTCGGGAGGTGCATATCAAAGTCCGGGAATAGGGCATAAAGATGGAGGGACTGTAAATGGCAAATGTAATTTCAGATGAAACAATCGATTATGTGGGGATTCTCGCAAAGCTTGAGCTTTCTGACGGGGAGAAGGAGCAGGCGAAGAAGGATATGGGTAGGATGCTGGATTATATCGATAAGCTTGGGGAGCTGGATACGACAGGAGTGGAGCCGATGTCGCATGTTTTTCCCGTGCAGAATGTGTTTCGCGAGGACGTGGTGACGAACGGGGATGAGAGTGCGAAAACCTTGAAAAATGCGCCGGGCGAAAAGGACAATATGTTTATTGTGCCAATCACGATATAAATCCTGGATACTGGAGGTAGAAATGGAACTGTTATCATATGGCGCCGTGGAGCTTGCGACGGCGATTAAAGAGGGAAAGGCTACTGCCGTAGAGGCGATGGAAGCAGTGCTTTCAAGAATTGATGCAATGGAAGAAAAAATCAATGCTTATGTAACCATCGACCGGGATGCGGCATTGGAGGAGGCGCAGGAGGCGCAGAAAAAGATAGAGGCGGGCGTGCTTACGGGAGTGCTTGCGGGAGTGCCTATGGCGGTTAAGGATAATCTGTGTACGGAGGGAATGCTGACAACCTGTGCGTCGAAAATCCTTGGCAATTTCGTGCCGGCGTTTTCAGCGGAGGCAGTTGTTAAGCTAAAACAGGCGGGCGCGGTCATGATTGGAAAGACAAATATGGATGAGTTTGCAATGGGTTCAACTACGGAAACCTCCGCGTTTGGGGAAACAAAAAATCCATGGAATTTGGAATATGTGCCGGGCGGCTCGTCAGGAGGTTCGGCGGCGGCAGTGGCATCGAATGAGTGTTTCTTCGCGGTTGGTTCGGATACGGGCGGGTCAATACGTCAGCCGGCATCTTTTTGCGGCGTGGTGGGATTAAAGCCGACTTACGGGACGGTTTCAAGATACGGGCTGATTGCGTATGGTTCATCCTTGGATCAAATTGGTCCGCTGACGAAAAATGTGTCGGATTGTGCCGCTGTTTTGGAGGTCCTTGCGGGACATGACACAAAGGATTCCACCTCCATACAGCGTGAGGATACGGATTTTACGTCCGCGCTCGTTTTGGATGTGGCAGGGCTGCGGATTGGCATTCCAAGGGACTATTTTGGCGAGGGGCTTGATCCAGAGGTGAAAACGGCGGTGCTTGCTGCGGCGCAGGCGTTTGCTGCGGCGGGTGCAATTGTTGAGGAGTTCGATTTAAGCCTTGTGGAATACGCGATTCCGACATATTATACCATCGCGGCTGCGGAAGCAAGCTCGAATTTGGAACGGTTTGACGGTGTGAAGTACGGTTACCGGACTCCGGAATTTGACGGACTGCATAACATGTATAAAAAGACGCGCTCCGAGGGATTTGGCGCGGAGGTCAAGCGCAGGATTATGCTTGGCTCGTTTGTGCTAAGCTCGGGGTATTACGACGCGTATTATTTAAAGGCGCTTAAGGTAAAGGCAATGATAAAAAAGGCGTTTGACGATGCGTTTGCAAATTATGATTTGATTTTGGGACCAGTTGCGCCGACGACTGCGCCAAGGCTTGGCGAAAGCCTGTCGGATCCGTTAAAGATGTACCTTGGCGATATTTATACGATATCCGTCAACCTTGCGGGACTTCCCGGAATTTCCGTCCCGTGCGGAACGGACAAAAAGGGGCTTCCGATTGGCTTGCAGCTCATCGCGGACCGCTTTTGTGAGAAAAAGCTGATCCAGGCGGCGTATACTTATGAGAAGCTGCGCGGCGCGTTTGGTTTGGAGCATTAGGAAAGGACAGGGACGAGAAATGGCATTGCAATCTGCAAAACAATATGAAACGGTGATTGGTCTTGAGGTGCACGTGGAGCTTGCAACCAGGACAAAAATATTCTGCGGCTGTTCAACGGAATTTGGCGGTGCGCCGAACACGCATACCTGTCCCGTATGTACCGGGATGCCGGGAGCGCTTCCGGTGCTGAACAAACAGGTGGTCAACTACGCGCTTGCGGTGGGACTTGCGACGAACTGTGAGATTACGAGGTACTGCAAATTTGACAGGAAAAATTACTTTTATCCCGACAATCCGCAGAATTATCAGATCAGCCAGCTCTATCTGCCAATCTGCAGAAACGGGTATGTTGAGATTGAAACGCCGGCGGGGAAAAAGGCAGTCGGCATTCATGAAATCCATATGGAGGAGGATGCGGGAAAGCTGATCCATGACGAGTGGGAGGACTGCTCGCTTGTGGATTACAACCGTTCCGGCGTGCCGCTCATAGAGATTGTGTCGGAGCCGGATATGCGGTGCGCCGAGGAGGTCATTGCCTATTTGGAAAAGCTTCGCACGACGATTCAGTATTTGGGGGCGTCGGACTGTAAGCTGAACGAAGGTTCGATGCGTGCCGATGTGAATTTGTCCGTGCGAAAAGTGGGGGCGCCGGAGCTTGGCACGCGTACGGAGATGAAGAATTTAAATTCATTCCGGGCGATTACACACGCGATTGAGCATGAGCGGGAGCGGCAGATTGACTTGCTTTTGTCCGGGCAGCAGGTGATACAGGAAACAAGGCGGTGGGATGATACGAAAGAGTATTCGTATGCGATGCGCTCGAAGGAGGACGCGCAGGATTACCGTTATTTTCCGGATCCGGATTTGGTGCCTGTGTATATCAGCGATGAATGGATTGCTGAAATCCGAAACAGACAGCCGGAGTTTCGCGGGGAGAAAATGGCGCGTTACAGAGAAGAATTTGACATTCCGGAATATGATATCGGTATTATTACGGATTCCAAACATATGGCGGATTTGTTCGAGGAAACGGTGGCAATCTGCAATGCGCCTAAAAAGGTATCCAACTGGCTGATGGGGGAAACCCTTCGCCTTCTGAAGGAGAAGGGGATGGATGCCGGGGATATCCGGTTTTCGCCACAAAATCTTGCGAAGCTGATTGCGCTTGTGGACAGTAAGGCGGTTAATTCTTCCGTGGCGAAGGATGTGTTTGCAGTGATGTTTGAAGAGGATGTGGATCCGGAACAATATGTGGAGGAAAAAGGATTAAAGACCGTAAACGATGAAGGTGCGCTTAGAAAGACGGTGGAAGAGGTAATTGCGTCAAACCCGCAGTCGGTGGAGGATTACAGAAACGGCAAGGAGAAGGCAATCGGCTTTTTGGTCGGACAGACGATGAAGGCGATGAAGGGAAAAGCGGATCCTGCTGCGGTAAACCGGATTTTGAAGGAGTTGCTGTAACAGGAAGCCGAAGGCGGAACTGTTACGTAGTTATTGTGAAACAGCATAAAAAACTGTAGGAAATTAACGGATAATATGGTATAATTACCTTAACATTAAATTTGTTTAGGTAATTGTCATACGGCAGTTCGAAAGATGACAGATTGGAACCGGCAACCAGTGTAGTACAAGAAGGAGGGACGCTGTATGGATACGAAATTATTCCGGTATGTACAGATTTATGATGTGCCGACTGTTTGCAAAAACTGCGGCAGCGTGTTGGTTTACAGAGGCCTGGGTGAATACCGCTGTGAAAAGTGCAAGGAACAGGATTTCGATAATTACGGAAAAACGCGTAATTATATTGAGAAACATCCGGGTGCTTCGGCGGTGGACATCGAGAAAAATACAGGCGTGAGCAAGGCGGCGATTCGGGAAATGTTAAAGGAATCGCGTTTTGAGATTGTCGAAGGTGCGAAGTCCTTTTTGCGCTGTGAGGGATGCGGCAAGGAAATCCGCAGCGGAAGGTACTGTCAGGAATGCGAAAAGGATATTCACTTAAGGATTGAGCAGCAGCAGAGGGAGAAACTTCGCGAAAATCTGCATGGCTATGCGTTGAATCAGGGCGGACAGGAAGGTCAGAGACGTTTTGTGCGTAAGAAATAGTGTAGGGGGATACCGTCCGGCATCCCCCTCAACCTTTATTATCTTGCTAAAACTTCAATAATTTCCCCGACGTACATCGTATGCATATCGCCGTCCTTGTACCATTTTTCAATTTCGGGCAGTACAAAACTGTCTTTCGTGATTTTTACCGCTGCCATTTTGTTGCATAAAAGAACCAAGTCGCCCTCATCGATAAACGGAATGGAATGTTTGTAATTCCATGTCAGTCCTGCCGCCGTGAGCTTGTCGCCGTCGCGTCCGGAATGTGCGCCGCAGTAGTTGAGCGCGTCGCGGTGTCCCGCACCCAAAAAGGAAACGGAGAAAAAGTCACCTGCGTCAATAAATTCTTTTGTAAATCTTGAGTCGCGGATAAAGATAAACGCAACATTTTTACCCCAAAGGACACCGACGCCGCCCCAGCTGACCGTCATGGTGTTTGCGCGCTCCTTTGTTCCGGCGGAAACAAGTCCCCAATCCTGACCGATGGTTGTAAAGGGATTAAATTCCAGTTGTTCCAGTGGAAATGGTTGAAATACATGCATATGCTTCTTCCTTTCTGTTTTCATTCCTTTATATATCAAATTATACTATCATATGTGGGAAATGTCACGCGGAAACATTGAAATGATAACAGAAAAAGAAAGTCACAAGATGCACTAAAACGCACGTTAAAATCAATATATTCGAAAAAAGTGCAACAAATTTACAAATACCCCTTTACAAACGCAGAAAAATTTTCTATAATGCTAACGTAAAGTATAGTAGTACAAAAAAGAACTACTAAAATATGGAAATAATAATCAGAGTAACCAAAGGCGGTTAAAGGCGTTTTTTGGTTACTTTTTTTTGTCCGATTAGCCAACGCGCAAAACGCGTTTGTGTTTGGTCTGATAAGGAGGAAGATTAGATGTTTGATGCGAAATTAAATGTCCCCCAGGCGCCGCTTTACAGGGCGGAATATGAGCATGATAACTGCGGTATCGGTGCGGTTGTAAATATTAAGGGGCAAAAGTCAAGGGAAACGGTAGAGAATGCCTTGCGAATTGTGGAAAATCTGGAGCATAGGGCAGGAAAAGACGCAGAGGGAAAGACAGGTGACGGTGTCGGTATTCTGGTACAGATTTGCCACGGCTTTTTTACGAAGGTGACAAAGCCGCTCGGCATCACGCTTGGCGGCGAGCGCGAATATGGTGTCGGGATGTTTTTCTTTCCGCAGGATGAGCTCAAGCGTAATCAGGCAAAGAAGATGTTTGAGATTATCGTTGAGAAGGAAGGCTTGGAATTTCTAGGCTGGCGTGAGGTTCCCTGTGTGCCGTCTGTTCTTGGGCATAAGGCGGTCGAGTGTATGCCCTGCATCCTGCAGGCGTTTGTAAAAAAGCCGGAAACTGTGGAAAAGGGTCTTGCCTTTGACAGAAAGCTCTATATCGCAAGGCGTGTTTTTGAGCAGAGCTCGGACAATACCTATGTCGTGTCTTTGAGCAGCAGGACGATTGTTTATAAGGGAATGTTTCTGGTAAAGCAGCTTCGGACATTTTTCAGTGATTTGCAGAGCGAGGATTATGTTTCGGCGATTGCAATCGTGCATTCGCGTTTCTCCACAAACACAAATCCGAGCTGGGAGCGGGCGCACCCGAACCGTTTTATCGTACATAACGGCGAGATTAACACTATCCGTGGCAATGTTGACAAAATGATTGCCCGCGAGGAAAACATGGAATCGGAGTTTTTGAGCCGCGAGTTCCATAAGGTACTGCCCGTTGTCAATGCGCAGGGTTCCGATTCGGCGATGCTTGACAACACGCTGGAGTTTCTCGTAATGAGCGGTATGGAGCTGCCGCTTGCGGTGATGATTACCATTCCAGAGCCGTGGGCAAACAACCGTACCATGTCGCAGTCAAAGAAGGATTTTTACCAGTATTATGCGACGATGATGGAGCCGTGGGACGGTCCCGCGTCAATCCTTTTTTCCGACGGGGATATCATGGGTGCGGTGCTTGACCGCAATGGGCTTAGACCGTCAAGATATTATATCACGTCGGACGATCAGTTAATCCTTTCGTCGGAGGTGGGCGTGCTTCCGATTGACGCGGCAAAGATTGTGAAAAAGGACAGACTGCGTCCCGGAAAGATGCTCCTTGTCGATACGGTGAAGGGCGAGATTATTGATGATGATACCTTAAAGGAGCACTACGCAAAGCGCCGTCCTTACGGAGAGTGGCTTGACTCCAACCTTGTGACGTTGAAGGAACTAAAGATACCGAATGTGCGGGTGCCGGAGTTTTCCAATGCGCAGCGGCAACAGATGCAGAAGGCGTTTGGCTATACTTATGAGGAGCTGAAAACGAGCATTTTGCCAATGGCAAGGAGCGGCAGTGAAAGCATCGGCGCAATGGGCGTCGATACGCCGATTCCGGTGCTTTCCAAAACGCATCATCAGCTTTCGCATTATTTTAAGCAGCAGTTTGCGCAGGTTACCAATCCGCCGATTGACGCAATCCGCGAGGAGGTTGTCACGGCAACGACGGTTTACATCGGAAAGGACGGAAATATCCTTCATGATACGGAAAAGAACTGTAATGTGTTAAAGGTCAATAATCCAATCCTTACGACGACGGATTTGCTGAAAATCAAGAATATGAAACGGGAAGGCTTTCAGGTAGAGGTTATTCCGATTATTTATTATAAAAACACAAGCCTTGAGCGTGCGATTGACCGCCTTTATGTGGAGGTGGACCGCGCATACCGCGACGGCGTCAATATCATTATTTTATCGGACAGGGGCGTGGATGAGAACCATGTCGCAATTCCGTCCCTTTTGGCAGTTTCTGCAATGCAAAAGCATTTGGTGCGCACCAAAAAGAGAACGAGCGTGGCGCTGATTTTGGAATCAGCGGAACCGCGGGAGGTGCATGACTTTGCGGCATTGATTGGCTACGGTGCGTGTGCAATCAATCCCTATCTTGCGCAGGAGTCGATTAAGGAGCTGATTGACACGGGGATGCTTGATAAGGATTACCATGCGGCGGTGGATGATTACAATGATGCCATTTTGCACGGCATTGTAAAGATTGCGTCAAAAATGGGGATTTCCACAATCCAGTCATATCAGGGTTCGCAGATTTTTGAGGCGGTCGGTATTGATTCGGATGTGATTAACAAATATTTCACAAACACGGTATGCCGGATTGGCGGCATCAGTCTTGCGGATATTGCAAAAGAGGTGGACGATTTGCATTCCCACGCGTTTGACCCGCTCGGCCTTGCCACGGATTTGACGCTTGACAGTCCCGGACAGCATAAGTCGAGGGGCGGTGCGGAGGAGCATTTATACAATCCTGCCACCATACATTTGCTGCAGCAGGCGACAAAACGCGGCGATTACGAGATGTTTAAGCAGTATTCCGCGCTTTTGAACGCTGAGAGCAGTGTGCGCAATATCCGCGGTCTGATTGATTTTAATTATCCTAAGAAAGGTGTTCCGATTGACGAGGTTGAGCCTGTTGAGTGTATTGTCAAACGGTTTAAGACGGGCGCGATGTCGTACGGCTCGATTTCCAAAGAGGCGCACGAGACGCTTGCCATTGCGATGAACACGCTTCATGGAAAGTCAAACTCGGGCGAGGGCGGCGAGGATTTGGAGCGCATGGTTACCGGGGCGGACGGATTGAACCGCTGCTCGGCAATCAAGCAGGTCGCAAGCGGACGGTTCGGTGTGACAAGCCGCTATTTGGTGAGTGCGCAGGAGATTCAGATTAAGATGGCGCAGGGCGCAAAGCCGGGCGAGGGCGGTCATCTTCCTGCGGGAAAAGTGTATCCGTGGATTGCAAAGACGAGGCATTCAACGCCCGGCGTAGGGTTGATTTCGCCTCCGCCTCACCATGATATTTATTCGATTGAGGACTTGGCGCAGTTGATTTATGATTTGAAAAATTCCAACAAGGATGCACGGATC
Source organism: Lachnospiraceae bacterium UBA7110 (assembly GCA_002492295.1). GTDB lineage: Bacteria > Bacillota > Clostridia > Lachnospirales > Lachnospiraceae > COE1. The sequence goes on along the minus strand of DKYC01000057.1, from coordinate 4,806 downwards.
AGTGTTAAACTCGTCTCGGAGGCAGGCGTCGGTACGGTTGCCGCAGGCGTGGCAAAGGCGGGGGCGCAGGTTGTGCTGATTTCCGGTTATGACGGCGGTACGGGCGCGGCGCCAAAAAGCTCGATTCACAATGCGGGACTTCCGTGGGAGCTTGGTCTTGCGGAGACGCATCAGACGTTGATACAGAACGGTCTGCGAAACAAGGTGCGCATTGAAACGGACGGTAAGCTGATGACTGGGCGTGACGTGGCGATTGCGGCAATTTTGGGCGCGGAGGAGTTTGGCTTTGCGACGGCGCCGCTTGTCACAATGGGATGCGTGATGATGCGTGTCTGCAACCTTGATACGTGTCCTGTGGGGGTGGCGACGCAAAATCCGGAGCTGAGAAAGAGGTTCCAGGGCAAGCCGGAATATGTGATGAATTTTATGAAGTTTATCGCGCAGGAGCTTCGGGAATATATGGCGCGGCTTGGCGTAAGAACGGTCGATGAACTGGTAGGGCATACGGACCTGCTAAAGAAGAAGGAAAATCTGCCAAAGGGTACGCCTGCGCTTGATTTGAGCCTGATTTTGAGCAATCCTTATCAGAAGGAGAAAGCGGTGTTTGACGCAAAACAGGTTTATGATTTTGAACTGGAAAAGACGCTTGACGAGAAGGTTTTATTGAAAAAGCTTGGCGGTGCGCTTGCGGCAGGGGAGAAGAAAACGATTGAGTTGGACGTGACAAATACGGACCGCGCGTTTGGTACGATTTTTGGTTCGGAAATTACGAAGCGGTATTACAATACGCTGGAGGAGGATACCTACAGGGTGCGTTGTAACGGTGCGGGCGGACAGAGTTTTGGCGCGTTCATCCCGAACGGTCTGACGCTTGAGCTTGCGGGTGATTCCAACGATTATTTCGGCAAGGGCTTATCGGGCGGCAAGCTGATTGTGTACCCGCCGAAAGGAAGCACTTTTAAGCAGGATGAGAATGTGATTATCGGCAACGTTGCGCTTTACGGGGCGACGAGCGGAAAAGCGTTTATCAATGGTGTTGCGGGTGAGCGGTTCTGCGTCAGAAATTCGGGTGCGCTTGCGGTTGTCGAGGGCGTGGGCGACCACGGCTGTGAATATATGACCGGCGGACGTGTGGTTGTGCTCGGCGGCACGGGTAAGAATTTTGCGGCGGGCATGAGCGGCGGGATTGCGTATGTCTTGGATGAGGAGAATGACCTTTATATCCGGGTAAATAAGGAAATGATTCTGATGAGCGAGATTACGAATAAATATGATGTGATTGAGCTTAAGGAAATGATAGAGGAGCACGTGAAGTGTACGGGTTCTAAAAAGGGCAAGCAAATTCTTGACAATTTTGGCGAGTACCTGCCGAAGTTTAAAAAGATTATTCCTTATGATTATGACAGAATGCTAAAGACTATCGTGCAGATGGAGGAGAAAGGACTGAGCGCGGAGCAGGCGCAGATTGAGGCATTCTATGCCAACACAAAACAAAAATAATGTGATGTATCTGTGGAAAGTGAGGAAAAAGATGGGAAAGCCAACAGGATTTTTGGATTATGAGAGAAAAACCTCTGCGGCGCAGGCGCCGAAGGAGCGGGTAAAGCATTTTAACGAGTTTCACACGCATCTTACGATGGAGGAGCAGCAAAAGCAGGGGGCGCGTTGTATGGAATGCGGCGTGCCGTTCTGCCAGTCGGGGATGACGCTTGCGGGTATGACTTCGGGATGCCCGCTGCACAATCTTGTGCCGGAGTGGAATGATTTGGTTTATACGGGAAACTGGGAGCGCGCGTACAACAGGCTGAAAAAGACGAACAATTTTCCGGAATTTACGTCAAGGGTTTGTCCTGCTTTGTGTGAGAACGCGTGTACGTGCGGACTGAACGGCGACGCGGTGGCAACGAAAGAAAACGAGTACGCGATTATTGAAAACGCATACAAGACGGGACTTGCGGCAGCAAAACCGCCCAAGGTACGCACAAACAAGACGGTGGCGGTTATCGGCAGCGGTCCGTCGGGACTTGCGGTGGCGGACCAGCTCAACAAGCGCGGTCATAATGTGACGGTTTTTGAACGCAGTGACCGTGTTGGCGGACTTCTGATGTACGGCATTCCGAATATGAAGCTGGAAAAGCATATTATTGAACGGAAGATTAAGATTATGGAAGAAGAAGGCGTTAAATTTATAACAAACACGGACATTGGAAAGGACGCGAAATCAAAGAAACTGGTTGAGGGTTTTGACCGCGTGGTGCTTGCATGCGGAGCGTCGAATCCGCGCGATATTAACGCATCGGGGAGAGATGCGAAAGGGATTTACTTTGCAGTGGATTTCCTGAAAGGCGTGACAAAAAGCCTTTTGGATTCGGATTTAAAGGATAACGGTTTTGTGCCTGTGAAAGGAAAGAATGTGGTGATTATCGGCGGCGGTGACACAGGCAATGACTGTGTCGGTACTTCCATCAGGCTAGGGGCAAAATCGGTGACGCAGGTTGAGATGATGCCAAAAGCACCGGATACGAGAGCTGAGAATAACCCATGGCCAGAGTGGCCGAAGGTCTGCAAGACAGATTACGGTCAGGAGGAGGCGATTGCGCTATTTGGGCATGACCCCCGCATTTATGAGGCGACAGTGAAGGAATTTCTGAAGGATAAGGGCGGGAACCTTTCGGGTGTGAAAATTGTAAAGCTTGCGTGGGAAAAGGACGCTGCAACAGGCAGGATGAATAGGAAGGAAGTCGAGGGCAGCGAGCAGGTGCTTGAGGCGCAGCTTGTGCTGATTGCGGCGGGCTTTTTGGGCAGTCAGAAGTATGTGACCGATGCTTTTGGTGTAGAACTTGACGCACGGACAAATGTAAAGACGGAGCCTGGCAGCTTTCAGACAAGTGCCCCGAATGTGTTTGTGGCGGGCGATATGCACACAGGGCAGTCGCTTGTCGTTAAGGCAATCCGCCAGGGACGCGAGTGCGCACGGGCGGTGGACGAGAGCCTGATGGGGTATTCGAATATGTATATTCAGTAGGAGACATAAAAAGCGTTATTTCGAAAAAGGCTGTTATGCACGTTTTTCGGAATAACGCTTTTTTGTTTATTCCAAGTAGGAAGGCATTGGATAAATGAATCAGTGGTTATTACCTGGAACGGAATATAAAAATATTTCCATAAAATGATTACAACAGATGTCATAATTTTATGTTAAATTACATTGAAATCTGTTATAATGGGCATAAGCGGTCAGGGAATGAACCTAAAACCGCGCGTTTTTTGGAAAGGAATACAGTTTTATGACGAAACGAAAATGGAATAAAAAGAAAGCGCTTATCCTGTCAGCGTTTTTGGGCGTACCGGTGTTTTGTATTTTGGCCGTTTATCTGTACGGCTTTAACCACTATCAAACCTGTTTCATGAACGGGACGGTAATTGACCAGATAGACGTTTCCGGAATGACGATACCACAGCTTACGCAGCGCATTCAGGGCTATGTTCTTGAGGTGGAGCAGCGAAAGCCGGACGGTTCCGTGCTGGTGGAGGGAATATCGGGTGCGGACATTGGACTGTCCTATACGTCGGTGGAGCCTTTTGAACAGATTTTGGCGCAGCAAAACAGCCTGCTATGGTTTATCCGGCAGGAAAACGAGCAGAATACGGAAAATACGGTGACCTATGACGAAGCGGCCCTGAAATCAAAAATTGAGGGTTTAAGCGGCTTTCGCAAGGATTTTATTACGGAGCCCAAGGATGCCTACATATCGGATTATATCCCCAAGACCGGATTTCAAATCGTAGAGGAGACGCAGGGAACCCGCCTTAACCGGGAAAAGACCTTTGCGGCAATTCAGGCGGCAGTGGAGGGTCTGGAGGAGCATATCAGTCTGGACGAGGCAGGTTGTTACGAAGCGGCGCAGATTACTGCGGACAATGAGGAGTTAAAAAATACGCTTGAAAAGCTGCAGAAATATGCGGATATCACGATTACCTATACATTTGGTGAACAGAAAGAGGTACTCGACGGCGATACGATTGTCACGTGGCTTGACACGGACGGAGCGGATATCACGGTAGATGAAGCAAAAGTTGCGGACTACGTGGAGTATTTGCGGAAAAATTATAATACGATTTTTAAAACACGCATTTTCCAAACCAGTTATGACGTGGATGTGACGATTGACAAGGGCGATTACGGCTGGTGGATGAACACGCAGCAGGAAGCAGTGGAACTTGCGGAAATGATTCAGAACGGAGAGAGTGGGGAACGCACGCCGGTATACTATCAGACTGCGGCGGTACACGGCATTCCTGATTACGGTGATACATATGTGGAGATTAATCTGACGGCGCAGCATTTGCTGTTGTATGTGGAGGGGGAGCTGGTTTTGGAATCCGACTTTGTGTCAGGTAATTCCGCGCGGGGCTTTGATACGCCTGCAGGAATTTACGGAATCACCTATAAGGAGCGCAATGCAACGTTGGCGGGACAAGGATATCGAACACCCGTTTCATACTGGATGCCGTTTAACAATAATATCGGTATGCATGACGCCGGGTGGAGAAAATCGTTCGGCGGAACGATTTATAAGACAAACGGTTCGCACGGCTGTATCAATCTGCCCTATTCCGTTGCGGAGGAAATTTACGGGTATGTTGATAAGGGAACACCGGTGATTTGCTATTATCTTCCGGGTACCGAACCGGTGAAGGAACCGGAGCAGACAACGCCTTTGGATCCCGCGGAAGAGGCAATCTTTGCGGAACCGCAAGATCCAACGGTTGTTGTGCCAAATCCGCAAGATCCCGCGGCAGTTG
>DKYC01000128.1 GCA_002492295.1 Lachnospiraceae bacterium UBA7110 | reverse complement strand
TATTATTTTTGAATATAAATATTAACATCATATAAAAAGCAAAATCAAATAAACCAATCCAGCTAAATTTAATTTTTTTCTCATCCGTTTTATATATGCAAAGCACAATACTCACATATTCCGTAAAAATTTTCAAAAAATTTGCAATCATAATTCCTCAAAAAATCCTTTCTTCATCCTACCGCCAATCTTAATCACTTTCCCATTGCGGAGCTTTACTACCTGATTGACCTTATCCGCATACTCAATAAACCGCCTGTTCACCACGACATTTCTGCTGCATTGGATGAAATGCTTTCTCGGCAAATCCTTCATAAGGTATTTCAGTGAAATATACGGAATTTCAACTGTTTCGTCAAGCGTGTAAATCATGACATTCCGAAAGCATGCTTCCAAGTAAATCATTCTTTCAATATTCAAAGCATACAGGACGCCGTCCTTCCTGTAATAAAAGACGCCGCAGTCCCTGTCATCGCAAAGCGGCATTTTAAGCGCGGTGCTTATAACCCTGCCTACCTTTTCAAGGTCGAAAGGCTTTTCAATATAATCAAAACAATGCAAATTGTGAAACGCATTCATCGCCTGATCCACAAGACTTGTGATAAAAATAACTGGAGTAAACTCATAACGCTTTTCTTTTCTGAGCCTATCCACAAGCAAAATCCCCGAAACATCATGTGTATCCCTGCTGTCCAAAATAATGTCTACCAAAAACAGGTCAATTTCATGCTCCATCGCATACTGATAGCCATCCGCGGTATTATCAGCGCAAAAAACAGCACTGACAGTGTCACATTTTCGTGTCAATTCCGCCAGTGCTTCCATACATGATCTATTGTCTTCAATTATCAATACATTTCTTTTCATAGTTCTTTCACAGTATATCCTATACTATCCGATTTCCTGTTCCAAATCATGGAACAGTCCGCTGTGGAAAAATTCGTCCAATGGGATATTCAAACCGTCACATATTACTTTGATTGTCACAATCCCCGTATTTTTGCTGTTGCCATTCATAATATTTTTCAAAGTTGACGGCGGCATTCCCGCATTATACGCCAACTGTGATACCTTCATGTTTCTTTCGTCACAAAGCTTCCTAATCCTGCATACTACTGCCTCTTGTGTCTTCAATTGCCCTCACCTCAATATGAAATAATTTCTCATACAAGCTTCACGAACGCATACGCCGTGTATGCGCGCTACCCTTTTGTATTATCTCATATTACAGGATTTCTATCAGACAGCAGGTTCTTATATGGTCTTTGTGACATTTTTATCCATTTTCCGACGCCTTATTCCTGCACCGTATTCCCCCGAAGCGCCTTTTGCGAAACAATCAAAAATGTAACCGCATGAACCAAAAATGTAATTGTCCATGTAACCGGATACGATATGTAAATCGTCCTCATGCTATGATACTGCGGCATCTGGAAAATCGTCGCAATCCACAAAAGCCGCAGTCCGCAGGCTCCAATTAACGACACAATCATCGGCACAACCGAATACCCGATTCCCCTTAACGCCCCCACAAATACATCCATCATGCCGCACAGCGCATAAAGCGTACAGATTACCTTCATTCTTCCCAGTCCTGCCGCTACCACGTCCGCGCTTGGCGAGTAAATGCCAAGAAGCGGCTCTCCAAAAAATACTGCGAGGTTCCCAAGCACAACGCCCGTGATAATCGCATAAAGCTCTCCTGCAAGCAAAATCCGATAGATGCGTTTGTATTCCTTCGCACCGTAATTCTGACTGGTGAAGGAAATCGTCGCCTGATAAAAAGCATTCATTGCCATATAGACAAAGCCCTCAATATTTGCCGCCGCCGAATTTCCGGCAACTGCAATCGCGCCGAACGAATTGACCGCCGACTGAATGACCACATTGGAAAGGGAAAACACCATTCCCTGAAAACCCGCGGGCAGACCGATACGGACAATCCTGGCGAATTTTTCACCATTGATTTTAAGCGCCCTTAAATCCAAATGGATTCCACCCTGCTCCTTCATCAGGCAGCGCACGACAAGCACTGCCGAAATTGTCTGCGAAATCGCGGTCGCCGCCGCCACGCCTGCCACGCCCATATGACAGGTTATCACAAAAAAGAGATTTAAAACAACATTGATAATTCCCGCGCCCAAAAGATAATAAAGCGGTCTCTGCGTATCCCCGACAGCGCGCAAAATCGCACTGCCGAAATTATAGACCATCGTTGATGTCATTCCAAGAAAATAAATCCGAAGATAAACCACGGCAAGCCCCAGCACCTCCTCAGGCGCCTGCATCAATTCCAAAAGCGGTTTTGCCCCCAAAATTCCTATAACGGTCAGGATAACACCGCTGCAAATACTTAAAAGAATCGAAGTATGAACCGTTTCCCTTAAATCCTTCTCCTTCTTTGCACCATAATACTGCGCCGTAAGCACGTTTGTACCAATGGAAAGACCGACAAAAACATTTGTGAGCAAATTAATCAGCGAACTGTTCGATCCGACTGCCGCAAGCGCATTATCTCCCGCAAAGCGTCCTACGACTACGATATCCGCCGCATTAAACAAAAGCTGCAAAATGCTCGAGCACATCAATGGAATTGCAAAAAGCAGCATTTTCTGAAAAACGGAACCACTGCACATATCCATTTCATATTTCTTTTTCAAAATTGTTCACCCTCCTTACCTTATCATAAGCCGTTACCGGAAGATTTATTTCCTCAATCCCTTTGGATAATGGTTTTTCATAATCTGTCCCGCAAGCTTTCCCCATCCGATACTGTAACCGTTACAGGTCATCAGGTACCAGCCTTTTTCCCCTTCGCAGTTTAAGGTTTGTCCGTTCAGATATGCATTTATGACACTCATGTCACTTTCCCCCCCATCGGGGCAAAGCTCCATGCTGCGCCGTACCCCGTCCTTGGCGAGCGCAAGCGCAAGTGCATGCGACGGCTCAAAACGGTTTTTTTTCAGTGTTCCAAGATGCAGTCCTGCGCGCAGTACCTTTAACTGCCTGATACAGGGCATATCCTGCGGCATGAGATAAAGCTGCTCCCCAAAACGCAGCAGACGCTCATCCTGTTCTTCCAGCAGTTTTTTATTCCGGTTTCCTTCCAAATTCTCATCCTGAAACGCAAGAACCTCTTTCACTTCCTTTGCCAGAATGCCTTTTTGAAGTCCGTTTCTTAAAAATCCCCGATAGCCGGACGGCACTTCGCCCGCTTTCTGCAAAACAGCCAGGTAGTGCCCCTCCCCATCTGTCAGATGAGGAAAGAGTCTGACTGTATCCTCAATATTCTTTACATTCCGTCCTCCTGTCCACACCGCCCTTCCGCCAGCCATTCCTTCGTATTTTTCAACTTTTACAATTTCATACTCCGGATGACGCTCCAGAAAGCGAGCCACGCTTCCCTCATTTTCTTCCGGCGCAAAGGTACAGGTTGAATACACCAGCCTGCCTCCCGGACGCAGCATCAAATCGGCGCAGTCCAAAATCGTATCCTGTCTGTCCGCACAAAGCCTTACGTTCTCAAGACTCCACTCACCGCGTGACTCCTCGTTTTTGCGAAACATTCCTTCTCCAGAGCACGGGGCATCGACCAAAATCCGGTCAAAATATGCGCCAAACAGTTCCGATAGCTTTTCCGGTGCTTCGTTTGTCACAAGCGCGTTCTTAATTCCCATGCGTTCCACGTTTTCGGACAGGATTTTTGCCCGCGCAGGATGGATTTCATTGCACACCAGAAGTCCCTCATTTTTCATGTAAGAAGCAATCTGTGTGCTCTTTCCTCCGGGCGCCGCGCAAAGGTCGAGAATTTTCTCACCGGGCTGCGCCCCCAAATATGACACGGGTGTCATTGCGCTCGGTTCCTGTATGTAATAAACGCCTGCCTCATGAAACGGATGCTTTCCAAAAGCCATATCCTCATCATAATAAAAACCGCTGCGCTCCCAAGGTACACGCCGTATCTTTGTCCTATCAAAAAAAGGAGCCTTTTCCATAAATTCCTCCACACTCCCTTTCAGCGTATTGACACGCAGCGCATGTACTTTTTGTTTCTCATAACTACGCACGAAAGCAGGATACGCACTTCCAAGCATATCCTGCATTCTCGCCGCAAAATCCTTTGGTAATTCTGTCATAACACAAGTCCCTTATTTTCTTCACATCCAAGAAGAATGTTCAGGCATTGCACAGCCGCACCCGACGCACCTTTCCCGAGGTTGTCAAAACGCGTGCTCACCAGTATTCTGTCCTCATTTCCCGTTACATAAATTTCAATGCCGTCCCAGCCGGAGCAGGTATTTCCAGCCAGAAATCCGTTGTATTCGGTTTCTTTTCCAAACGGCATGACCTTGATAAACTGCTCGCCCTTATAATAGGCATCAAACAGTCCGTGTACTTTTTCAGGCGTCGGCTTTCCATTCAGCATATCCGCGTAAAACTGTAAAGTAACAACCATTCCGCTGTAATAATCGCATATGAGCGGGGAAAACAACGGTGTTCTTTCAAGTCCTGTGACTGTCTGCATTTCCTTTAAATGCTTGTGATTTTGGGATAATGCATATTCCCTTGGCGCGTCAAGCTCTTTATCCCGCCCGTGTGCCTCATAAACCGCGATAGTCTTTTTTCCCGCGCCGCTGTAGCCCGACATCGCAAATGCCGCTACCGGATAGTCCTTGGGAAGCATTCCCTGTACTACCATAGGGTAAGCGATTGTGATAAATCCCGTCGCGTAGCAGCCGGGAACCGCAATCCGTTTTCCGGTTTTAATCGCTTCCCTGTGCTTTGGTGAGAGCTCCGGATAACCGTATGCCCAACCCTCCTGCGTGCGGTGCGCCGTGGAAGTGTCTATTATAATGGTATTGTCGTTTTCCACCATCGCCACTGCCTCCCTTGCCGCCGCGTCAGGCAGACATAGAAAAGTGATGTCGGAGGCATTGATATATTTTTTGATTTCATCAGGGTCTTTTCGAAGCTCTGACGGAATTTTTAAGATTTCAATATCGTCGCGTCCCTCAAAACGCTCAAAAATGCGAAGCCCCGTCGTGCCCTCGCTTCCGTCGATAAAAACTTTTTTCATCGGTATTCTCCTCTTGTTATTTTAATCCTTATTTTTCAGTCTTTATCCTATAATATTATGACCGGATACAGGAAAAGTCAAGAAAAGAATAAGTTTAAGCTTTCCTTTTTTATTCCCAAAAAACAGAGCCACTATTTCATGGACATAAACCATCCATGAAACAACAGCCCTGTATTCACTCAACGATAATTGACAGATTCCGTTAAAGTTTAATCAAAATCAAACTTCGTAAACCGCTTCGCCATATCCCGGTAGCGGAAACGTACCATCTCATTTTTCTCGAGCACGTCCGCCTCTTTTCCGGTGTACTGGCAGCGCATACAGTAAAACTCATCCTTTTCCTTATCGTAGAACATATCGATATCCAGATCCCGCATAAAGCATGAGGGACATCTGTAATTTAATTTGCCTTTTCTACCTTGAGACATGTCGCAAATACCTCCTTATTCCTGAGCGTGGTTGTATAGCCTAACGTGAGCATCGGTGAGAATGCATAGCCTTCCTTCACATAACCCGTAAAGTCTTTTCCCTGTGCAGTAAGCGATACCTTTGTTTCAATCGGAGGAATGACTGCCGACACTTCCCTGGCATCCGCAAGACGCTCTTCCCTGCACTTATACGCATAAGTAATCGTCCTTGTTTCATTGTCGCCTGTGCAGCAAAGCGTAATGCCGTTCATATCCTCGGAATACTCCGTCGTACCATAGCAGCATACAATATACTCATTGATTTCCACCTCTGCGTCAGGATTTGACATCTCTAAGATATTACGCTCAATCTTAATACCCGAGCTGCCTTCCTCAAAAATAACCCTCGTCTGTAATTTTACGGTCAGATCATAAAACTCAATATCAACCGGATCCAGCGTTAAAATACGCGTTTTGCCCTGTCCATCCGCATTCGGCTCCTCTGAAAAATGCGCCTTTGTACGGCATAGGCAAAGGTCAACCTCCTCGCCATTGTAGCAGACCTTTGCGCTCCTGACCGTGCCCTCGCCCGCGTAATGCGTAAAATAACCTGCCCTGTATTTTTCCTGTATCAGGAACGGATATGACGCATCCCAGACATGCTTTGTCCCAATACCCGTCTTCCACTCCAGCTTTGCCGCGTACGGACGTAAGTCCACAATCGCGCCGCCCTGATCCATATTGACGCACGCTCTCATAAACGGATCGCAGTACCAGAAAAGCTGTTTTTCCGAACCATATAAAATATCCCGCCAAAGCGCACACTCCGGTTCCGTATAAACGCCCTTCGTCACGCCCTTCTTTTCCCTGTAGTAATCGGCAAACTCCGACATGGTCATATCGGTAAGCTTTCCTTCTTTTTTGAGCTGTCCGTAATATGCGCAGCCGTCCTCATACGACTTTAACAGCAGCTCATACGGTGCCTCCCAGCGTCCCATCTTGTTCATCCAGCCGGGACCGACAAACATCATATTATAAGCGTAACCGTTGTTGTATTTCTCCAAATCCCTGTACTGGTCAATCAGGTTATACATATACGGGAAATCCCACGTCTTGGAATCATAAATCATACCGCGCAAAACGTTTTGCGGATGCGTTCCGAAATTTGAACCGTTTCCGTCATAACACGCAATCAAATCCCTTGACAAATGCGGAATCGCCACGATGCCGGAATCCTCCGCCTCGTTTGCGGCAGGGGCATGGGTATTCTGCTTTGACGGAATCCACGGTGCCCACGGACCGCCGTCCATAAAGGTATACCACGAGTTGTTACAGGTGTGGTAAGCCTTCGGTCCTTCCTCCCAGCAGGTCGCAACGGCGCATTTTACCATCGGATATTTGCTTTTTATGTAATTGGTGAGGTCAGCATCCATATAGTAAGAACCTGTTGACTCCGGATAAAAGCCGAACCGTTCATGGAATTTGCCAAACACATCATCAACAATCGACATCTTGTCCTCCATCGAGAACATCCAAATGCAGAAATCCTTTGTCTTATATTTCTCACGGAACTCCGTGCAGGGCAGTCCAAGCAGGGTAAGCGCAATTTCATCGCCATACTTCTCGTGATGCTCCTTAGCAAGCGCCACTGCCTCGTCATTGAACAGGCTCGCGTAAGTCATCTGAATGGTTGTCTTTAAACCGTTTTTGTGCGCACATTCCTGCTGCGTCTTGAAGATGTCAAGCGACTCCGTAAGCAGCGCTTTTCTTCCGATATCCTCTGCTTTTCCATGTCCTGTCACCTTTTCCGCATACTCCGGAACCATTTCCGGACGATGGATAATGTTTACTACAAATTTATCCACTGTTCTTCCTCCTTATCCGAGGTCTGTACCTCTTAATTCTCTTTGCCGTTTCCCTACGGCCTATAGTAAAAGTATAGCACTTATGTACATTTTTTGTTTCCAATATCCATTTATTTTCGTGCATTTTCAACCATAATATCTCACCAGCCCTTTAAGGCGGAAATTTTGTACTCCGCGAGCTTTCTCTCATGGCTTTCGGGACGCTTTTTCCACTGATACGGCGAAGTGCCCACAATACGCCGGAAGTTCCGGTTAAAGGTTGACGGCGTGATAAACCCGACCTTCTGCGCCACCTCCTCCATGCTGATATCCGTCTTGTCTATCAGCTCGCATGCCTTTCGAATCCGCACAAAATTGACATATTCAATCGGCGTCATGTTCATTTTTTCCTGAAAAATGCGCCTAAAATGCGTTTCACTCATATGGCATTCCTCCGCAAGGTCTGCAATGCGGAAATTATTCGGATAATTTTTCTCGACATAATCAATTGCTTTTTCCAGCTGGAGACTTCCGTTCCTGCCCAGCGTACTGTCAACCTTTTTGCCGTTAAAACGCGCGATTTCAAACAAAAGCGCATAGACAATCCCCCTTACGGATTCCTGATGGTACTCTCCCTTATGCCGCATCTCATCCAAAACCGCCTGCACCAGTGTCGCAAATACCGGGTGCTCCTGCGCCTCCACAAAAAACGCCCGGTCATTTACCGCCTCCAGAATACTGCGGATTTCCTGCGGTGTCTTATCGCAGACTTTTAAAATCTCCGAAGGGTTGATGTATATGTACTCCCAATAGGCAACAACACCCGCATCGCTTCTCGTAACATGCAGAAAATTTGCCGGAATACAGGATACCATCCGTCCACTGAACCGGTACCTGTCGTCCTCTATTACCAAATCGCCGTCCCCGTAATGACAATAGCCGATTTCGAGCAGATTATGAAAGTGCATGTTGTTAATATTTTCACCATATACCTGTTTCCACTTGTTTCCAATCAGCACAAGCGCAGGTTTATCGTTGGAAAGGTCGTAAAACCGAAATTCGGCGGATTCTTTCTTTTTCTTTGACATGTACGCCAGCCTCCCTGCATGATTTCTGTCCGTTTTATCCGATGAGCCTACGGCTGCAGACTGTCAATAAAGCGCATAAATGCCGCCTGTCCCTTCTCATCCCTCTTGTAAACGCCGGCATGCTCCAGCACCTTCCCAAAGACAATGCCGACTTCCTTTTGCAGAATTTCCTGAATGTTTGCCTGCGTGACGTTGTCGTATTTTGGCAGAAATTCCTCCACCCAGTCCGCATGTTTTTCCAGTACCGCATCCGCACGGATATCCGTTTTCTTTACAATTGCATCGGCAAGCAGCTCAAGCTCCGACTTTAAGCGCGACGGCAGTACCGCAAGTCCCATAACCTCTATCAGTCCGATATTCTCTTTCTTAATATGATGCAGCTCGGCGTGCGGATGATAAACGCCAAGGGGATGCTCTTTTGTCGTGATATTGTTTCGCAGCACAAGGTCAAGCTCGTAATTGTCCCCGCGTTTTCTCGCAATCGGCGTAATCGTATTGTGCGGTTCGCCGTCCGTTCCTGCAAAGATAAATGCCGCCTCGTCCGTATAGCCTCTCCATGCTGTCAAAATCAGATCCGCAAGCTCGATAATACGGTTATAATCCGCATGTGAAAGCCGGATTACCGACATCGGCCACTTCACGATGCCTGCCTTGATATCCTCAAAGCCTTTGACGCTGATTTCCTTCTCGACCGGCGCCTTTGCCATTGCAAATTCATAGCAGCCGCCCTGAAAATGGTCATGGCTTAAAATCGAACCGCCGACAATCGGCAGATCCGCGTTGGAACCGACAAAATAATGCGGAAACTGCTCCACGAAATGAAAGAGCTTGACAAACGTGTCGTGGTTGATTTTCATCGGTATATGCTGTGAATTAAACACAATACAGTGCTCATTGTAATATACATAAGGAGAATACTGGAACCCCCACCGGTTCCCCTGGATTTCCACGGGAATAATCCTGTGATTCTGCCTTGCGGGATGGTTTACCCGTCCCGCGTATCCCTCGTTTTCCATGCACAGCTGGCATTTCGGATATCCGCTCTGCTTTGCGTTTTTTGCCGCCGCGATTGCCTTGGGATCCTTCTCCGGCTTGGAAAGATTGATTGTAATGTCCATCTCACCATACTCCGTGCCGGCTTTCCATTTCATGTCCCGTGCAATGCGGTAGCGTCTGATGTAATCCGTATTCTGGCTGAACGCATAGTACCAGTCCGTCGCCGCCTTTGCGCCCTGCTCCTCATAAATCCGTTCAAACGTGTAAATCACATCCGACGGGCGCGGCACGAGCCTGCCCATAATCTTTGTGTCAAACAGATCGCGGTACACAATACTGTCATCAGGCAAGAGCCCATTCTCCGCCGCATAATCCAAAAGCTCCTTTAGCAGTCCCTCCAGGTCAAACTGCGCAGGATCCGCAATCTCCTGAATGTGCTCCGGTTCCTCATAATCCTCTATCCCAAACAGTTCCAAAAGACTGTTGATGGTGTAAATCCTGTCTGTTTCATCCAAAAGTCCGGCTGTAATTCCATACTGTACAAGTGTTGCTATATTCTCCGTAATCATAATGACTTCTCCTTTTCCTACCTCTCATTTTTTGGCTGGTACTCCTTAATGGTCTGCAATGCCGGCAATGCGTTTCCGTCATAATCAAAAAGCGCCTGATTTGCCCACTCGTTTCCGCACGGTCCCTTTTCCTTCGTATACGCAAGCGCCGTCTCTGTTGCCCAGCCGCTGCCCGGTACGGGAAGCCATGCAGGCTCCCAATAGAAAAAGCCCCTGCCCTTATTTTGCGGTACATTCTCCAATGTTTCCAAAAACGCCTTCATAAATGCGCTCTGCCCCTCTTTTGTCATGGCAAACGGAACCTTCGCGCACAGCTCAGGCTTTGTCGCCATTCCCTTCCGCTCATTTGGCGCAAGCTTTTCATAATCCATATAGTCCTCAACCGTATGTCCCATGGACACCTCGGCAACGACCAAATCCTTTCCAAAACGCACGGCGATATCGTTCATATTGTTTGCCAGGTCGTCAAGCGTTCCATGCCAAAACGGATAGTAGGAAAGCCCGATAATATCAAAGTCCTCACCCTGATTAACATTGATATACTGCTCAAACCAATTGCGGTAAAGCTCATTCTTCCCGCCGTTGTCAAGGTGAATCATAATCTTTGCCAGGGGGCATACTTCCCTTACTGCCCTGATACCGGCACTCACAAACCGCGCGATATTCCCGTAATTGGGCACTTGTCCCTCCGGCCAAAGCAATCCGTTTGTCAGCTCGTTTCCGACCTGTACCATGTCGGGAGCCGCACCGTCACGCGCAAAGTCAAGCAGTGTCTGCTTTGTGAAATCATACACTGCCTGTTCAAGCCGGGCGCTGTCATATCCTTCCCACGCTTTTGGTTTGTTCTGCTTTCCCGGATCAGTCCAGAAATCACTGTAATGAAAGTCCAGCAGAAATCCAAGTCCTGCTGCCTTTACCCGCTTTGCCATACGCAGGGTGACTGCATAGTCATTGTTTCCCGCTCCGTAAGGCACGCCCTCCGGCGATTTCGGGTCATTCCAAAGACGCAGGCGTATGTAATTTACATCATAGTTTTTGAGGATTTCTATCAAATCCCCTTCCTTTCCCTTGTCGTAGAATTTCGCCCCAAGCTGTTCAATTTCGTCAAGTGATGAAATGTCCATTCCTTTGATATAGTCCAACATCCTATCCCTCCGTTTCTGTATTATATTGTACAATTGCAACAGCATAAATTGTATTTTATCTGTTTTTATCATAACAATTATTATTTATTTCGTAAATAAGATTTCATTGATTTCATTCAAATTTTTTACCTCATATGCAATGCGCAGTCCCTTTGTATTCCTGTCCCCTTTGGGATTATACCAGCAGCAGATAATCCCTGCGTTGTTTCCGCCCTGCATGTCGCTTGTGAGTGAATCGCCGACAATCATAATTTCATGTTTTTCGAATTTTCCCACATCGGAAAGCGTCTTGAATACTCGTTCGAAAAATCCGGTATTGGGCTTTTCAATCCCGATTTCATCCGAGATGAACGCACCATCCAGCAGCCTGTCCAGACCCGATGCCGCAAGCTTTCTCCTCTGTGCGGCGAGCGTTCCGTTCGTAACCGCGTACTGTATGATTTTGTGTTCCTTTAGCTTCCTTACAAGCGCCGCCGCATTATCATTAAAAAAAACCTTATCCCCTAACCGCAGCTGGTATTCCTCATTAAACGGCACCGCTTTTTTTACGGAAAGCCCTTCTTTTTCAAAAAATTCGCAAAAGCGCCCGACCAGAACTTCCTGCTTTGTTATTTCATTGCGCTCAAGACGCTCCCAGTATTTTGCATTTATCGCAGCGTAGCGGGCCACCATCGCATCCGTGCATTCTCCCATATTTAAAAGGGAAAAACACTTTTTCATTGCATAATTTTCTGCCTGCCCGAAGTCCAAAAGCGTTCCGTCAATGTCCCATAATATCACTTTAATCATCACTCTGTCTCCTATATCCTATAATGCATTCATTATATCATATTGCGCAATATACTTCCATTCTCTTCGTTTCATAATTTCTTCACGAAGTTCACACTTTCATCACATTTGTGTAACATTTAAAACACAAATTGAGTTTATATTAATGGATATCAACAGGAAAACAACAAAATTTCAAAATATAAAATTCAAAATTAAAAAGGAGCGATTTACCATGTATGATAACAATGAGACAAACAACACTTCCTCAAACGGGGGCTATCAGGAGTACTACTACACGACAGGCAGTCAGTACAGCCAGACAATTGATGCCAATCCAGGCAAAAAAAAGAAAAAAAGCGGTTTCGGAAAAAAGGCAGTTTCCGTTGCATGCTTAGGGCTTGTGTTCGGTGTGACGGCAGGCGCGGTATTCAGTGTTCCCGCCTATATAGGCGTCAGACAGCTTAATCAGGCAAAAGCAGCATTGGAACAGGCACAGGCAGACAGCAATGCTTCCGGAGCGCAGGGCTCCGGATCCCTTTCCACGACGACAGACGGACTGACGACCTCCAATGCCGCATACTCCAAGAACACGGCGGATGCAGACATTGCGGCAATTGCAAAGAACTGCCTTCCAAGCGTTGTTTCCATTACCAACAAGGGCGTTACGGAAGTGCAGACGTTCTTTGGCAGATATCTGCAGGATACCGAAGGCAGCGGCTCCGGCATCATCATCGGTGAAAACGAGACCGAACTGTTAATCGTCACAAACTACCATGTTGTATCCGGCAGCAACGAGTTGACCGTCGTATTCAGCTATGACGAAAACAGTGACGATCCTTCCATCGTAACCGCAAAAATTAAAGGTTATGATGCCGATAAGGATTTGGCGGTCATCGCTGTTCCCCTAAGCGATGTTACAGACGAAATGCGCTCCCAGATTAAGGTCGCAACCATCGGCAGCTCCTCTGACCTTGAACTTGGGCAGAAGGTTGTCGCAATCGGCAATGCGCTTGGCTACGGTCAGTCCGTGACAACCGGAATTATCAGTGCCTTAAACCGTGAGGTTACGGTCTCCGACGACAACGGCGGCACGATAACCAACAAGTTAATCCAGACCGACGCCGCAATTAATCCCGGAAATTCGGGCGGCGCACTGTTAAATATGAACGGGGAGCTGATTGGGATTAATTCAGTCAAAGTTTCCTCAAGCTCCGTTGAGGGCATGGGGTATGCCATTCCGATTTCCGACGTGCAGTCAATTATTGAGGAGCTGATGTTAAAGGAGAGCCGCGATGTCGTTTCCGAAAGCGCACAGGGGTATCTCGGGCTTAGTGGAACGGACGTGACAAACGAAATCAATGAAACGTATGATTTGCCGCTTGGCGTCTTTATCACAAAGATTTACGAAGGATCGCCTGCAGAAAAGGCAGGGCTTGCAAAGGGTAATATCATCACAAAATTTGACGGGCAGACTATCAAGACATGGAACGACCTGGTAACCATTCTGACCTACTACCGCGCGGGCGAGACAGTCGATGTCACCGCGATGGTTCAGGACGCAAACGGATATGTGGAAAAGACCTTTTCCCTGATGCTCGGAACAAAGGATATTTTTGGTGAGGACGCCGTAACGCCAAATGATAATACGAAAGGAAATGATGCCGGACAGGATTCCGAAAATGAAGTGGAGGTTCCCAATGGCAAATACCTTGACCCGTTTGAATTTTTCTGGTCAATGCCGTAACACATAGTTGTCCCCCAATATATGTGTGCAGCCGGGTAGGGAAGGCTTCCCCTATCCGTGTCCACAAAAAATGCAAGTCATGTTAAATGGCTTGCATTTTTTTGATTATTTTATTATCAGCCTAATTTACTAAGCTCCACAGCCGTCTTTGCAGCAAGCTTTGCATTATTGAACACCAGCTGGATATTCGAGTCAAGGCTGTCGCCTCCCGTTATCTCCTTCACCTTTGCAAGCAGGAACGGTGTCGTATCCTTTCCGTGGATGCCCTCTTTTCTGCTCTGTGCAATCGCCTCGTCTATCGCCTTGTTAATCACGTCCGGATCCATGGAATATTCCTCGGGAATCGGATTCGTGACAAGCATTCCGCCCTTTAAACCGACCTTCTGCTTTACATGAAACGCCTTCGCAAGCTCAAGCGGCGTATCCAGCTCATAATCCACGCCAAATCCGCTCGTTCTTGTATAAAACGCCGGAAGCTCCTTTGTACCGTAACCGATTACCGGAACTCCCTTTGTCTCAAGATATTCCAACGTAAGCCCTAAATCCAAAATGGACTTCGCACCTGCGCAGATTACCATCACGGGCGTCATCGCAAGCTCCTCCAAATCCGCCGAGATATCCATTGTCGTCTCAGCGCCCCTGTGTACGCCGCCAATGCCTCCTGTTGCAAAGATTTTAATTCCTGCAAGGCTTGCAATAATCATAGTCGTAGCGACTGTCGTCGCGCCGTCCATTTCCTTTGCCACGATAACCGGCAAATCACGTCTTGAAACTTTTGGCACATCATAGCCTGTCTTTCCGAGATATTCAATCTCGTCCTTGGAAAGCCCTGCCTTTAATCTGCCGCCGATAATCGCTATCGTTGCCGGAACCGCACCGTTTTCCCGGATAATCTGCTCCACCTTAAGCGCCGTCTCCACATTCTGCGGATAGGGCATACCGTGGGAAATTATCGTAGACTCCAACGCCACAACCGGTCTGTTCTGTGAAAGCGCCGCTGCAACCTCCGGCGCAATATCCAAATACTGATTTTTCTCCATACGCTGTAAACTCCTTTTGCTTTTTTAATAAATCAACCTTTATAAAAGTTCTATCCCCGCCCTTAGTTCTACCTCTGACACGCCGAGCATTGGATTGATGGTCTGCTCGCTTTCCAGTGTAATGCTTGCCGCCGCAAGCCCCAGCTGTGCCATTTCCCGTAAACTAAGACGCTTTGTAAATCCAAGCGCCAGACCTGCCATGAAGGAATCCCCCGCACCCGTAGTGCTTACCACCTTCGATGCCGTTCCTTCCAATAAAAAGGCCTCATTTTCATCCGCACAGTAAACGCCCTGTTCCCCGAGCGTGATAAAGACATTTTTTACTCCCTTTTGCAGAATTGCCCCTGCCGCCTTTTCCAAGTCGGCATCACACGTAATCGTAACACCGCTTAGAATTTCCGCCTCATATTTGTTTGGGGTCACCGCATACAGCCTGTCAAGTACATTCAACAGCTTTTTTGCCTTTTTTGTGGATACAGGGTCTGCAAAAACGGGAGCCCTGCTCTTTTCACAAATGTACTCAATTGTCTGTGCGGGAATATTCGTATCAATGACCACCATTCTTCCGCGGTTTATAAGCTCAAGTTTATTTTGCATGTATTCGGGTGTGAGGTGCTCATAAATTCTCATATCAGAAAGCGCAAGCCTCATATCTCCATTTTCGTCGGCAATATACAAATAAGTCGAAGTGTTCTCCTTTGAAATCCGGATACTGTCCTGAATTTCGATTCCAAGCTCCTCACAGCTTTCCGCAATCTGCTCCGCATATGCGTCGCCCCCCAGCGCTGTCACAAGCTTTACCCCAAGTCCCAAAAGCCGCATATTATGCGCGATATTCCTGCCAACCCCTCCGAGGGAAAAAATGGTTCTTCCGGGATTGGAATCCCTGTCTGTCAGTCCCGTGTCAGGCACTCCTCCAATGTCAATATTGGCTCCGCCGACCACCGTACAGTAGCTTGGACCACTTGTCACGTAGCCTTTTCCTAAAATATATCCCTTTTTCATAAGATTCGAAATGTGTACTGCCGCCGATGAACGTGCAATTCCTGCTTTCGCAGCCAGCTCCTCCTGCGATATCATCGGATTTTCCACAATCCATTGAAAAATCTGTGCCTCTCTGTTTGTCATAAACGCTCCTCCTGCGTATGCACTTTCCAAATTTTTCTACACTTTTGTTTGTTATGCTGAATTTTTATCTGTTTTTTTATCTATTCTTACTATAACATTTACAAAATCCGATGTCAACAAATTATGCACACACGTTAAATATTGTGCCCGTCCTCTTTTAATGATATGATAAGAGTATCAATATGATAAACTTATCATGGAGAAAAACGGCGAAGGAGAAACCGCAAATGAACTTGTGCAGTAATGAATTTTTAGACTTTTTTATGGCAATTCCCGACACAGCCGGTTCCATCGGGGAGCTTTCCGGATATATTGCAAAGTCCGTTCCGCCCGTATGTGACGCGCTCGGCATCGGAAAAATAGAGCTGTGCCTGAACAATCCCGCGTCGCCCTATGAGGAGCACATCAAGGACAATCTCACAATGCTTTACTGTTTTACGGAAGGGTATGTTAATGCCCCCCTGCGCAATTCCTATACCACACACTCCGGCGGAACCGCCGAGATTTTGTTTTATCCGCGGGAACTGATTGTCTGGAATGACGGGGACTTGGAATTCCTTCGTTTTTTTGCGTCCGTTCTCAATGCCCTCTGCGGAAAGGCGGGACTTGCAAAGCTTGCAAACATAGCGTCCGTCACCGACGCGGTCACAGGCATCGCAAACACGGAAGGACTCAATGCCTTTATTGCAGGCTGCTGCGCAAACGGCACGGAAACCTCCTACACCGCACTTTATGCCAATATCAAAAACTTCCGCTATTTTAACCGTCAGCTCGGTGCAAAATACAGCGACATTATTCTGAAAAAATACGCGGAGCGCCTGCGGGATTTCCTGCGCAGGGATGAAATCTGCGGCAGGCTCAGTGACGATACTTACCTTGCCGTCATCAAAAGCGAGCGCACCGGTAAATTTTTGGAGTACATTTCCGATATCCGCCTGCGGCTCAATATCAATGACATGCTGAACACCTTTAATATCCAGTCCGCAACCTGCGTCTACCCGATTGCAAAAGGTGATACCGCAAGCACGGTTTTATACAATATTTCCATAGCGATAAATCTCACAAAGGGGACGCCCGGCAGCGACCATATCCGCTTTGAGCCCCATATGCTCGACACCCTTAAGCGCGAACAGGAAATCGCAGGCAACTTTTCCAAGGCGATTGCCCTAAAGGAATTTGATGTCTACTACCAGCCAAAGCTTGATTTAAACACCGGTTGTCTGTGCGGCTGCGAGGCACTGGTGCGTTGGAACAGGACAGACGGGCTGCTTGCGCCACCCGATTTTTTACATGTGCTGGAAAAAGACGGAACCGTCTGTGCGCTCGACCTCTATGTCCTTGAGGAGGTCTGCATCAAACTGCGCGCATGGCTTGATTTGGGGCTGACCCCTGTACGCATATCCACGAATTTTTCCAAGGTGCACCTGCACAACCGGTTCCTTGCGGAGGATATTATGGGAATCATCAATAAATATGCCATTCCGCCCGAATATATCGAAATTGAGCTGACCGAAAGCAGCGGCTATGACGATTTTGCCTCGCTTTCCGACTTTATCAACCGGATTAAGGGTTACGGCGTCTATACCTCGATTGACAACTTCGGCACAGGGTATTCTTCCCTGAAGCTGATGAGCGACCTTGAAATCGATGTCATCAAGCTTGACAAGTCTTTCCTTGCCGACACCCGCGCCCTCACCGGCGGACAGGACGGCACAACGGACAAAGACGGCAGAATCATCCTAAAGCGCGCACAGAATAACACCGTTATCATAAAGGCGATTATCGATATGGCACATGCGCTTGGCATCAGGGTTATCTGCGCAGGCGTCGAAAATGATGAGCAGAAAGATTTGCTGACGCGGCTTGGCTGCGATATGATACAGGGCTTTTTATATGGTAAACCGCTTCCGCACAGTGAATTCCAAAAAAGATTACAGGGCATTTCCTAAAGAAGTGCCCTGTAATTTATTGTGTTATGACCTTAAAAATGCCGTGTATCCTCTTACCGCCTCGTAAACGTCCGCCTTGCTGCTTCCCTCATACGGCGCATGCATATTAAGCACCGCAACGCCGCTGTCTATCACGTTCATCCCATACTTCGCCATGATATACGCAATCGTTCCGCCCCCGCCAACATCGACCTTTCCAAGCTCCGCAAACTGGTATTTCACATTGGCATCGTCCATGATTTTGCGAAGCGCCGCAATGTATTCCGCATTCGCATCATTTGAGCCGCTCTTTCCGCGTGAGCCTGTAAACTTATTGAACGCAAGACCATGCGCCAAAAACGCCGCGTTATTTTTCTCAAACGCACTGGCATACAACGGGTCATAACCTGCACTCACATCCGAAGAGAGCATACTTGAATTGGCAAGCGCCCTACGGACCAAAAGCTGGGAATCCTGCTGTGTTGCCGCAACCAGTTCCGCAACCGCGTTCTCAAAAAAGCGCGACTGCATCCCCGTAGCGCCCACGCTGCCGATTTCCTCCTTGTCAACCAAAAGACAGCAAAGCGTATTCTGCGTAACCTCCGAAGCGACATCGAGCATCGCAAAAAGCGATGTAAACGCGCAAATCCTGTCGTCCTGCCCGTATGCCAAAATCATGCTTCTGTCAAAGCCTAAATCCCTCGCCTTTCCCGCCGGAACGATTTCAAGCTCCGCCGATAAGAAATCCTCCTCCTCAATGTCATAGGTTTCCTTCAAAAGCCTGAGCACATTTGCCTTGAGCGTTTCTTTTTCTTCCTTTTCCAGTTCTTCGTTCTCCTCAAGCGGACAGTTTCCAATCAGCAAGTCAAGGTTTTCACCCGTAACTACCTCAGTCGCCTTTTTCGCCATCTGTTCCCCCGCAAGATGCACCAGCAAATCCGTAATTACAAATACCGGGTCATCATCCTTCTCGCCAATGCATATCTTTACCGTCTCGCCGTTCTTTTTCGCAATCACTCCATGAAGCGCCAAAGGAATTGCCGTCCATTGGTACTTTTTTATGCCTCCGTAATAATGCGTATCAAAATATGCGAATCCGTCCTTTTCATATAACGGATTTTGCTTCACATCAATTCTTGGGGAATCAATATGTGCCCCTAAAATTTTCATTCCCTCCGACACCGGCTTTTTCCCAAGCTGGAAAAGCGCCACGCTCTTATTCATCTGGACAACATAAACCTTATCACCCGCGCCAAGCTTTTCGCCCGCCGAAATCGCCGCATAAAGTTCACGGTATCCCTTTTCCTGTGCCATTTTCACAATCAGCTCCACGCATTCGCGCTCTGTCTTGCCCTCATCCAAACATGTTTTATAAAGACTGCACACCCTTTCAAGTTCTTTTTTGTCCTCGTCCTGATATCCAAGCCATAAATTTTCTTTTTTCATTCCAATATGTCTCCTTACTTTCATTATAAAGTATGATGCCTCAATATCAGCATCATATAACTACAATATCACAACTAAATCCTAAATTACAGTATTTTTATGCGAATTGTATCATATATAGCTTGTTTTTTTATTTTTCTTTGATAAAATAATATATATAGTTGTAAGATTTAGGAAATGCTTGTTAATTCTTTCACATTTCTTAGTGCAATCTGTCGGTTCTAATACACACCGATGTTTCATAATCAGGGAGGGATTTTTTTGACAACCGAATTTCATGGCCTCACGGTTGACCAAATCTGTGAAGCAATCGATACACTCACCCCATGTATGGATGATTTTGTTTATGTGTACGATCTAGTCAATGACTTTTATTATATCTCGAAGCTTGCAGTAAAACGATTCTGCCTGCCTTCCAACCAATTTCATAACGTAATTGAAAACCACGCAAAATTCGTATATCCCGCGGATATCCCTATGCTCCAACAGGATTTAGAAGAGCTTGTCGCCGGAAAAAAGGATTTTCACGATTTGCTTTACCGTTGGATTTCCGTGGATAATGACCCTATATGGATTAACTGCCGCGGTTATGTCGTCCGGCATGACAGCAAACCTCTCTATATGCTTGGCTGCATCAATGAAATCGGCGCCCGTCAAAAAGCCGACAATGTCAGCGGACTTTTGGGCGTTACAAGTCTGAAAAATTCGTTTTTGGCGGAACAGACAACACCGCCTGACGGTTATCTGCTGCGGCTTGGAATTGATAATTTTAAGGAAATCAATGAAAAGCTTGGAACCGACTATGGTGATTTAATCCTAAAACGCACTGCGGAATGTATTACCGCCTGCCTTTTACCGGGGCAGAAACTGTTCCGTGCCGTTGCGGATGAATACCTGATTGTCAATTTTTCCAAGCGCAACACGGAAGAAGCCATTGAGCAATATAAACGAATCCGTCAGACAATCGACACTTTCGTAAAAGAAAATAATTATGAAGTAATCTATACCATCTCCGGCGGAATCCTGAAAAACGAGCAGCTTTGCGGTTCCTCGTTCTCCGACGCCATGAAACTTTCCGAATTTTCCTTAAACGAGGCAAAGCGGCATGGTAAAAACTGCTGTTATATTTTCTGCGAAAAAGACTATGAAAAATTTTTGAGACGGCGTTTGCTGTCACAGCTTTTAAAACGTGCTGTCACCCATGATTTTCAGGGATTTGAGGCATATCTTCAGCCATTGGTTGATACGGATACCAATACCATTTACGGCGCGGAGTCCCTTATGCGCTTCCACACGGAAGAATTCGGCATGGTATCCCCTGGCGAATTTATCCCCCTGCTGGAGGAATCCGGACTGATTATTCCCGTTGGGAAGTGGATGCTAAATGAAGCCTTATGCTTTTGCCATGAGATACAAAAAATCATTCCTGATTTTAAAATCAGCATTAACATTTCCTACGTGCAGGTTTTAAAGAGCAACATTATCGCAGAAATCCTAAATGCCGTTGAGTATTATCACCTTCCGCCCTCTACTGTTATCATTGAGTTGACAGAAAGCGGACTGGTAGGCTCCGACCAGCGCATCACAAAACTTTGGGCACGCTTGAAGGAAAAGGGCATTTGTCTTGCGCTTGACGACTTTGGAACAGGCTACTCCAATTTCCAGTATCTTAACGAGCTAAAGCCCGATATCATCAAAATTGACCGCACCTTTACCACAAAGGCGATTGCCAATGACTATGAATTTAAACTACTGTCTTTGATGAGCAACATGGCACACAGCCTGGATTTAAGGATTTGTGTGGAAGGGGTTGAAAATCCAAGCGAGCTGACCCGCATGAAGGAGCTTCTGCCCGATTACTATCAGGGGTATTATTTCGGAAGACCCTGTCCGTTCCAGGAATTTCAGGAAAATTTTGTAAACTGACCATAACAGCAAAAGCCTGCCGCACCAAATGGTACGGCAGGCTTTTATTATTGTGCCAATGTTTCTTTCTGTTCCGCTTCCTCAAAGCTCTTATATCCATAAAACCGAATGGTATTTGCCATAATTTCCCGGGTCACGCTCTTTCCGCTTTTTGCATATTCCACAATATACCTTCCGTACATCTCAATCAGTCTGTCGGAGTACGTGCCAAGCTCTCCCCTTAAATAGGTCTCGTATGATGTATCATACGGCAGATCTTCTGTCGTGTGTATGGTACGGGCATTCCCTGCAAGTTTGGGATACTCCTTTGCAAATTCTTCCATCCACTTAACCTGCAGTCCGATAATCTGCTCCATGATTTCCTGTTTTTCCTTTGATATCCGGGGAAGCTTATCCGCAAACGCCGCATACTCCCCGGGCGCTGTCGATGCCATCATACGCGCGTATTTTTCCTGAATCATGTTTCTTCCATTTGCATAGTTTGTCTTAAACTCATACAGATACTGCAAAAGCATATCCTCGTCCCACGTCATATACTGACTCATGCGCATCACCTTGAAAGTCGGCCAGTTGTTCTGACAGCTTGCCCTCCCTCCTTCATTCTGCACTTTGTCAAACGCTTCAAACTCCGCTTTTGCAATGGAAAGGGACAGTGCCGTAACGGTCGGCGCATCCGCCATTGTCGCCGCTAACAGCGCGTCACTCTTTGCAATCAGCTCCGGCGTGTTCGCATCAAGATAAAGATTACAGGTTCCTATCATATTCTGCCGCTCCAGCTCATTCGCAAAAATAACCGCAAGCGATTCTATCGCCGTGGCAAGCTGTACCTCATGCTCCTTGTCCACACTCATCAGGCTGATTTCCCAAACAAGCTGCGCAACACTCTTTGCCTGTGCATCCCCGGGCTGCAAGTCCTCCTCTCCAAGCATCATGTACGGATTTTCGGGCATGCCTTTAAACAGCCATTTATCATGCGGGGCATATTGTTTATTCAGCAGATAATACAGTTTCATCGCCTGCTTTGCGCACTCCGCCTTTGCAAGCTCCGCGGCAACAAGCTGTCCGCGCTTTCTCATCCGCGGAAGGTTATACTGACCGTTCTGTGAAAACAGCGCACACGCCTGCGCAATCTTTCTATACCAGACAGCCTTGGGATAATACCCCTTTAACAGCTCCCTATAGGAAGTAAATATTCCTTCATCGTCCCTGAAAACCGCACCGTTTACGGCTGCCGCAAGCGCGTAATCATGCATGGCAAGCCAGCTCTTTACCTGTGTCAGTCCTTTACTGTCTCCGGTGAGTACACCGATTAGATCAGCGCCAAGCGTATTCCGGTAAAAATCCTCTATCACCATGACGCCTGCCCGGTCTTTCCCGTGAAAAGTTTCGATGCGCTTTACGCCCATATACGTATCAGGCAGATTTTCATATGCTTCTTCCAGTGCGCTTCCTATCTTGTCGTACACTTCTTTTGTAACCCAAAGCAAAAAGCGCGGGCCAAAATCATGGTCCCTTGACTGCATATCGTCAAATCCAAAGCAATCGGAACCTTTTCCCACAAGTCCTGCAGCAATCCGTCCCTCATACTCCGGAAATTTTTCCGCAATCATGGGTTTTCCGTATTCCTCATAATATCTGCGGCAAAGTTCCAATCCTGTAATCTCTGGCGTTAGGTCTTCGCCGGCATCTTCCGACTGTACTTCCCCTAAGCCGTCACTGTCCGGTATATTCTCCTTTGGTTCTTCCTCTTCCAATTCGATTTCTTCCGCTTTTTCCGGCTCTGCTTCCATTTCCTCCGGCTCGATTTCCTCCGTTTCTTCCGGTTCTGTTTCCATTTCCTCCGCTTCGATTTCCTCCGCTTCTTCCGGTTCCGCTTCCATTTCCTCCGGCTCGACTTCTTCCAGTTCTTCCGGCTCCTGTACGATTTCTTCCGCTTCTTCCGGTTCCTGTACGATTTCTTCCGGCTCAATTTCTTCCGGTTCTGCTTCCATTTCCTCCGGCTCGATTTCCTCCGCTTCTTCCGGTTCCGCCTCCATTTCCTCCGGCTCGACTTCTTCCAGTTCTTCCGGCTCCTGTACGATTTCTTCCACTTCTTCCGGTTCCTGTACAATTTCTTCCGGCTCAATTTCTTCCGGTTCTGCTTCCATTTCCTCCGGCTCGATTTCCTCCGTTTCTTCCGGTCCAGCTTCCATTTCCTCCGGCTCGATTTCTTCCAGTTCTTCCGGCTCCTGTACGATTTCTTCCGCTTCCTGTACGATTTCTTCCGGCTCCTGTATGTCTTCCTTTGGTTTGTCTTTTTCCGAAACCTCTTCAACTTCAACTGCTATCTCGTCCATGACCTCCGCTATCATGGCGTCAACCGCTTTCTCCTCATCATACGGCGCCTGCTCTTTCTGCACGGAGTGTTCTGACCGCTTTCCTATCTTCTTTCTCTCCTGAAGCTTCTGCGCGGCGGCAGCCTTAATCTCAGCAAAAGCCGAGCTGATATTAAACGTGCTCACACTTTCCGCAGGATTAAAGACCTCTTCCTCCGGCATTTCGGATTCTTCTTTTTCTTCGCTGTCATTCTTTTCCTCACGATGGTCTTTTTCTTTCGTATCATCATCTGAATCCGTTTTCTTATCCGCCCGGATTACGGATGCCCAGCCATCATTATCAATATCAATTCCAAGGATTTTGTCAATCTCGTCATCATCCATCGGTGCTTTTTCCTCACTCGGTTCTGCCTTCTCTTCTTTTCGTTCTGCCTTCTCTTCTTCCGTTAAGACCTCTGACGTCCCCTGTGCCTCTGAGTGCTCCGCCAAAGGCTCTCCACCCATTTTTTCCTTTATAATTGCGATGTTTTCACTTAATCTCTGATACTGGATGTTTTCCGTACCAAGATATTTTGCCACGCACTCCCTGCCCTTTTCCATTGTTTTGAGGGCATTCGGGTAGTCCTTGTCCATATAATACAGGCTTCCAAGCGCTGACAGTGCCGCACTGTAATGCGCGTCATCGACTCCGATTTCCTCAAAAATACGGATAGCCTCCTGTGCCCGCGCCTTTGCCTCGTCATCCTGTCCCAGCTCAATACAGGTATTGGCAAGGTTTGCCTGTGTCACGGCAATCTCAAACGCCGTGTTTTCCTTGTGGCTTACGATTTCAAGCGCATTCTCAAGCTGCTCTTTTGCCGCGGCAAAATCCCCCATCTCCTGATACAGCAGACTTAAATTATTATAAAGACCCGCAAAATACATGTCGTCCTCTTTCAGCCGTGCCACATAAATCGGGCGCACTTTATTGTAAAGCTCCAAGGACTCCTGCAGATGTCCTGCCGCGCGCTTTGCGTTTGCAATATTTAATAGCGTGGTCGCATACGGCATCGTACCGTCCAAGCCCATTTCATTCAAAAGTTCCATCGCCTTATCACCGTATTCCACGGATTTATCATACTGTCCCGTCTCCCTGTAAAATCCGATGCACTCATTGTATAACGTGAGCATCACATCCTGCGCCCCCTGCGCACGTGCCTGCTCAATATGTTCCTCCAAAAACTGCGGCACTTCGCTGATGCGCTCCTGTGTAAAAAGATTATCCAGTTCCGTCATCACTTGATTTAAGTTCATCTTAATCCTCCATTCTTGCCAATGTCTGCGAATTCCTGACAGCGAAAAGCGTTAGCTTTTTGATGTATGCAGCTTAAGCACAAATTTACCGTATGAAAAATTTATTTTTCACACTAATCCCCCATGCAGTTGCCAAATTCCTGCGAATTTGTGCCTCTGCACAAATTTGCCGATTGAAAAATCTTTGATTTTTCAATCTATCTCCTTTCAAGGTTTCTTTAAAATGTCAACCGTGTGTGCTCCTGCACCAATCAAATCCGCGCGTTCACAGACAGACATCTGATACTGCACAAACTGTTCAAACTCCTCGTCCGATAGCCGGTTTAAAAACGGGCGCATATAATTTGCCGCCCCATCCGGTGATATTATCTGAATGCGTTCTAATCCCTGTGCCTCATTCAGCGCATCAATGTCCTCAATCCGCATGTAATCATACAAGGCATCAGAATCCGGTATGGTCTTAAAATCCTCCGTAAAACGTCCCTGCTCCATGCACTCAAGGATATGACGCTCCTTAAACCCATAGGTAATGACGCTGTACTCGTTCATACAGTATGCCACAAGAATGACCCCGTTTTTTTTCGTCACGCGCTTTGCCTCCCCAAGCGCCCTGTTTTTGTCCGCAAAACCAAACAGATGGTACATCGGACCGAATAAAAGCGTTATATCAAAGCTTTCATCCGAAAGCTTTTTCAGGTTCATTGCATTTCCCTGCATGGCACAAACTGTACTTGCTTTCTTTTTTAATATACCGAGGTTATACCTGACTAACTCAACTGCCGTCACGTCATATCCCTGCTCAGCAAGCGCCACGCTGTACCGTCCTGTTCCCGCCCCGATATCCAAAATCCTTACCGCATTTTTTTTATTCTGACTGCCATTCAGGGCAGCCGCATCATCGAGCCTGGCAGCTGCCCTGTCAAGATATTTTTGTATATATTTCATGGAAACACGGAACTCCACTTGTCCGTGCCGTGAGTCCAGCCGCTTTTCCTCGTTAAATTTATTGTAATATTCTTCCAGCTTTGTCATGAATTTATATCAGAACCTCCAGCTTTTTCTGCACCCAGGATATAATCGGACCTAAACAGAATGCGCATAAAACCGTCACTATTCCGAAGTCTCCCCCAAGTACCGTCCCTGTTATCATAAAAGACACATCCCATAAAATCCGCACCGCCTTAAACGGAAGCTTCTTTACATGGTTTGAAATAATAAACGGCAGCGCATCAAAGGGAGCCGAACCCAGTCCCGAACACATATAAGCCCCCGCTCCAACCATAAAAACCGCCAGTGCCGGCAACAGCAGTACATACCGGACAACATTGTTCTCAAAAAATCCCGCCGGCAATGCCACTGACCAAAGCCATTTAAAGAAATCGGAAATATACCCCAGACACAGCATGTTCCCCACTGTCCCAAAGCCAATCATCCCGATATCGAATTTCAGTACAAAGCACAGTGTAACAATATGAAACAGCAAAAGGCAGGTTCCAAATCCAAACGGAAGAAAACAGCTAATCCCCTGCGCAAAGCAGGAGCATGCATCCGTACCGAGATGAATGCCGCGCAGGACTGACAGTCCAATGCCCATCATGGCAACGCCGCCCATCATAAAAAGCATACGCTTCAGGAATTTCGGCGGACGCGCAAACCATTTCCGGTTTTTCTGATTAGAATTCATAAAAATTGTGCTCCTCTACTTTGGGTTTTTCAGGCGATACCGTTGGTTTTTCCTCTATCTGTGTTTCCTGCACCGTTTTTTCCTCAATCGGTGCGTTTTGTGTCCTTGCATGTACGTTGTCGGTGCGTATCTCAATCACGGGACCGCCTGTTCCATTGATATAGTCGCCTGTGATTGTAACCTCGCCGATATTATCATCCTTTGGAATTTCGTACATGATATCAAGCATAAACTCTTCAATAATCGCACGCAGCGCCCTTGCCCCCGTATCGCGCTCCTGCGCCTTTTTGGCAATCGCCGTCAGTGCGCTGTCGTCAAAATTCAGTTTTACCTCATCAAGCTCCAAAAGCTTTTGGTACTGCTTTAAAATCGCATTCTTCGGCTCTTTCAGGATTTTGATATAACTCTCCTCAGTGAGTCCGTCCATCGGACAGATAATCGGCAGGCGGCCGATAAACTCCGGTATCATGCCAAATTTCTTGATATCCTCGACAGTCACCTTTTTCAGGATGTTTTCCTCTTTGTCAAACGCATCCTTTAGCTGCGCGTTAAAACCGATGGAGGACTGCTTTGTAAGCCTTTGTTTAATAATATCCTCTAAATCCGGAAACGCACCGCCGCAAATAAATAAAATGTTTCTTGTATTAATTGTGGTAAGCGGCACCATCGCGTTCTTGCTGTTTGCGCCGACCGGTACCTCCACGTCCGCTCCCTCCAAAAGTTTCAGCATTCCCTGCTGTACGGATTCTCCGCTTACGTCCCGGGACGTCGTATTTTTCTTCTTGGCGATTTTATCGATTTCGTCAATAAAGACAATCCCCTGCTCCGCCCGGTCCACATCATTGTCCGCAGCGGCAAGAAGCTTGGAAATCACGGACTCAATATCATCCCCGATATAGCCTGCCTCCGTAAGGGAAGTCGCGTCCGCAATTGCCAAAGGCACGTCAAGAAGCCTTGCCAGTGTCTTTACCATATAAGTCTTTCCGCATCCGGTAGGTCCAAGCAGCAGAATATTGGATTTCTCAATTTCGATATCGTCCATCGTTCCGGTGCTCACACGCTTATAATGGTTGTAAACCGCCACGGATATAACCTTTTTCGCATAATCCTGCCCTACCACAAAATCGTCAAGCTGCGCCTTGATTTTATGCGGTGCAGGAAGGGCATTGATGTTAAAGACCGCCTCATCCTTACTCTTTTCCTTCGTTTTCTTCTTTTTCAGCTTCTGACGGTTCGGAATGCCGCCGTCCCCCTGAAGATCCGCAAGATTGATAAAACTTATGTTCGGAAAACGTTTTTTAGCGTTTTTTCCATCATTATTCTCTTTATCAGAGCCTGTGTTTACATAATTCAGCATCCCCTGATAATCAAACTGGCTGACAGTATCCATCGTCTTATGCATACAGTCAGAGCACACGGAAATATGGTTTGGAAGCTTAAACATCCGTCCCGTCTTACTTTCGGGACGCCTGCAGATAAAACAGACATCTTCATAGTCGTTCTCCCTGTCCTCCTCATAATCCTCCCCTTCATCCCGGTCACTTCCGCCTTCGTTCATATCAAGCATTTCCATATCCAAATCATCGAAATCTTCGAAATTCAAATCATCCTTTTTTGCCATTGTTAACCTCCATATGGTCACGCAAGCCTGGGATTCCTCCCTAATCCTGCTTTAATCCGAATGTCACTTCCACCGTCATTTTCTCATACTCGCCGTCCTTGATACGCATCAGTGTAATTTCTGCCTTCGTGTCAGCGGCATAATATTCCAAAATACCCTGAACCTTTGACATGGAAGTAACCTTCTCATCGTCTATCGCCGTGATAATATCACCTTTTCTGATGCCTGCCTTTGCGGCAGCCGTACCCTCGAGAACACCGGACACATAAACGCCCTCCGGCATTTCATAATTCATCACTGCCTCTTCTGAAACATCCGTTCCAGATATTCCCAAAAACGCACGCTTATCGGAAGCGACCTTTCTTTTTGTCTCCTTCTTGACAAGCTCTTCCATAATCGGTCTTGCCGTATTGATTGGAATGGCGTAGCCCATTCCCTCTATTGCATAGTCCGCTATCTTGCTTGAATTAATCCCGACAACCTCACCGTTGACGTTGAGCAGCGCACCGCCTGAATTTCCGGGGTTAATCGCCGCGTCAGTCTGTATCAGGCTGCTGATATTAATCTCCTCGTCATCCTCAAAAATATTGCAGTTTAATGCGCTTATCACACCGGTCGTCACCGACTGCCCATAGCCGAGTGAATTTCCGATTGCAATGGAAGGTTCTCCTACTTCAAGTGCGTCCGAATCCCCCAGCGCCGCAATCGCAATCTGCTCCAGGGCAGCTGTCGGCACATCCGCCAGCAAAACGCTTATTACCGCCAAATCCTCATTCGGCGCAACTCCCTTTACGTATGCTACGACCTCCGTGTCATCAATAAACTTCACGTACAAATCATTTGATTCCTCCACCACATGATAATTGGTGAGAATCAGCAGCTCCTCATCGTTTTGGGAAATAATGATGCCGGAGCCGTTTGCCTCCTCGTCATATTCCTCATCATACCAGTAATCATATGCCGTATACTCATTTGTAATCGCTACGACACAGGGCATCGCTGCCTTCACAACCTCGGTCACATCCGTTACTACCGCTTTTGCGGTGTCAGCCTGCTGCACTGTCTGTACACTTCCGATTTGTACATTCTTCTTTTTTTCTTCTGTCGTCTGCGGCTCTTTTGTCTCATCTTCGCCGTCCTGCCCTGACTCAGTCTCCTCTTGCGTTTCCTGCCTGGTTTTACCCTCTTTTGTTTCGTCTTCCTTTGTTTCGTCTTCCTTTGTCTCGTCTTGTGTTATTTCGGACATCGCGTCTTCTTCCCCGTCCGCTTTTTCCAGGTTCCGCCCAAACCTTGGCTCCTGCTCTATGGTATCGGAGTAGTCGGTATCCCATTCATCCGTTTCGTACTCAATCTCAATTTCCACGCCGTCAATCCACGCGGGAAGCGACTCCTCCTCATACGCCTCGTAATCTTCATACTCCTGCGCATCTTTCTGCGCAAAAACACCTAATGAGCCTGTGTAAAAGACATTGTCAAAAATACCTTCATAAATATACAGGACGGTCACCGCGTAAAGCGCTGCAAACATGGTACATCCCGCAATAATCAGTATATTTTTAAAAACCGACGGTTTCTTTTTGTTGTTTCTCATATCGTTCCTCTCCTTATCAGGAAGCTAAAAGGGTTTCCCATGCAGCTTATTCAACAGTAACCGACTTTGCCAGATTTCTTGGCTTATCCACATCACAGCCCTTTCCGACCGCAACATAATACCCGAACAGCTGCAGCGGTATGATTGCCAGCGAATTCGTAAAATACGGGTTCGTCCGCGGAATATAGATGCAGTAATCCGCGGCTTTCTCAATATCCGTGTTTCCCTCATTTGTCACCGCAAGCACAAACGCGCCTCTCGCTTTCACTTCCACCATGTTGCTCAATGTTTTTTGGAACAGTGCATCCTGCGTCGCCACTGCCGCGACAAGCGTGCCTTCCTCAATCAATGAAATTGTGCCGTGTTTGAGTTCACCTGCCGCATATGCCTCCGAATGGATGTACGAAATCTCCTTTAGTTTCAGGGAGCCTTCCATCGAAATTGCAAAATCAATCCCGCGTCCGATAAAAAAGACATCCTTTGCACCGATATAACGGTTTGCAAACCGCTGAATCCGCTGCTTGTTTGCAAGCAGACGCTCAATCTGACCGGGAAGCCGCTTCAAATCCCCAAGCATGGAGCGGAATTCACCCTCTTTCAGCATTCCGCGCACTTTTGCGAACTTCATCGCAAGCAGATAGAGTGCAATCAGCTGCGCGCTGTACGCTTTTGTAGTGGCAACCGCAATTTCAGGTCCCGCCCATGTGTACATCACGTTGTCAGCCTCCCTCGCAATGGAGCTTCCTACCACGTTTACAATACCAAGCACCTTATGCCCCAGCTTTTGGGACTCCCTAAGCGCCGCAAGCGAATCCGCAGTCTCCCCCGACTGGCTGATGACCACAACCATCGTGCCTTCCTCCAAAATCGGATTCCGATACCGGAATTCACTCGCCACATCCACTTCCACCGGAATACGGGCAATTCCCTCAATCACGTATTTTGCCGTCATACCTGCATGGTACGCCGAACCGCACGCCACAATAAAAATCTTGCGGATTGCCTTGATTTCCTCGTCGCCCATGCCAAGTTCCTCGATTACGATATCATTACCCTTTATACGCGGCATCAGTGTGTCCGTCACGGTCTTAGGCTGCTCATACATTTCCTTTAGCATAAAATGCTCATAACCGCCTTTTTCCGCGGCGTTCGCATCCCAGTCAATCGTAACGGGCTCCTTTGTAATCTCCTCCTCGTCTACCGTGTAGAAATGCATATGGTCGGCACGCAGGCGCACAACCTCCTGGTTCTCTATAAAATAAACCTTTCTTGTATACTTTAATATGGCAGGGACATCCGAAGCAATAAAGCATCCGTCCTCATTCTGACCGACAATCAGCGGACTGTCCTTGCGCACTGCAAAAATCTGGTCAGGGTGTTCCGCAAAAAGAATGCCGAGCGCGTAAGAACCCTGCACGCGGTTCATAACCTTTGTGATTGCCTCAAGCGGGTTTCCTTTGTAGTAGTAGTCAATCAGGTGTGCAACCACCTCCGTATCCGTATCGGAAACAAACTGATATCCCTTTGAAACCAGCTTTTCCCTCAGAGGGAGGTAATTTTCAATTATCCCATTGTGAACAACCGCGATTGTCTCCTCCTGATTGTAATGAGGATGCGCGTTTTGATTGCTCGGGGCACCGTGCGTCGCCCATCTTGTATGCCCGATTCCCACTGTTCCGGGCATCGTGGCACCGCCGTGCGTCAGCTCCTCAAGCACTTTTAACCGTCCTACCGACTTGCAGATCCCTATCTTTTTTCCGTCAAAGACAGCCATTCCCGCCGAATCATATCCCCTATACTCCAGTTTCGAAAGTCCTTCCAGTATCACGGGTGCCGCCTGATGACTTCCGATATATCCTACAATTCCACACATTTTTATATTCCTCCTCTTATTTCCAATAATCCCTGTTTGAACTGCACCACCGTACCATTTTCACAGGCAGATTCCGGTATGCTTTTCCAAGCCGGTATCCTGCCAGCTTAAATGCGCTGGACAAAAAAAGATACGGTATCAGACTTTTGTTTTTTGTGTCCCAAAGATATCTCACGGTGTCCGCCACAAGGCGGGAGCCTTCGCTTTCCGACGAAATCCCCCCAAACACCTCAGGGTGGTCTGTCTGCGACACCCCTAAATCAAAATTTCTTCGAAACTGCTGCATACAGGTAAAATTATGGGAATGGATTACTTTTGCATCTGCCGCGTAAGCAATCTTTTTTCCCGCCTTCACCGCATGTCCCGCGTATATCATATCCTCATTAAAAATGGCGCGTTTTTCAAATCCACCCAGTGCGTCATAAATCTTCCGATTATATGCCGCACATACATTCGAGCAGAAAAACGTCTTGATTCCCAGCCGTTTGATATCCTGCGCCGATTTGACACATGCTTCATCCGGATAATTGAACGTTCTCGTAAACCGCTCGATTTTCCGGCAGTCGGGGCGCGCAAGCTGCTTGGCATAAGCGGCTGCAATATCGTCCCCGTCCATCAGTGCACGGACCAGCTCCTGTATTAATCCGGTATCCACCGGCATCGCATCGTGCGTCATGCACACGAAAATGTCTGCCTTGGAATAGCTTACGGCTCTCCTGCGCGTTCCCGCATGGTCAAATTCCCTTTTGGAAAGATGGTGTACTTCAATATTATGATACAGCTTCAAAATCCTGGTTCCCTGAAAAAGCCGCTCAAAATATTTTTCTTCTGTATTCATGATTATGATTTTATGAACCGGATATGTCTGCGACTCAAGCAGACTAATCAGGTCAAACAGTTGCTTTGTCGGCTTGTACGTCGGCAAAATGATGTCTACACTGTATTGCATTACACGCTCCTGAAATAATGCCTAAAAGGGGGCCTTATTCTGGTCCCCTTACCGGCATCTTTTATTCTCCACTATAACTGATTCCCGTATCCGACGCGATTTTTTTACTGCACTTTTTGACAGTCTCCGAAGGTACATAGTCCTCGTCGCCAAACAGGAACTGATGCAGAAGGATGACATTCTGCTCCAAGTCCACAGGCACTACCACACTGGCTTTTCCGACATGCCCGTTTGGAACCATATGCTCCTCGAACGGGAACCCGGAAGTCTCCCCGATATCATAGCTGGCAATATCCTTTAGCAAGTCCAAAATCTCAGCGAGGTCAAGCGATGTCGTAACCTTTGGAAATACCGCGTCCGCAATTCTGTTCAGTGTGGCAGGATTTAAGGTCATTGCCTTTTTTGCCACCTTTGTAAGCACTGTTCTCTGCCTTGAGGTACGCTCCATGTCATTTCCCACATAACGCACACGTGCATAAGCCGTCGCCTGAAGTCCGTTTAAAGTCTGCACACCCGCGCGCTCCACGGGTACATAATACTTATACAGCGGATGCTTCGGGTCGGGAACATAATTTGGCTCCCCTTTTGCATTTGTCGGATTGTCCGGATCCTGTTTCCCGCACATACTAATCTGATAATTGTTAATATGCTCAATCTCCGCCTGTTTTACATCAATTTCAATACCGCCTACCGCCTCAATCACATCAACCAGTCCCTCAAAACCGATTGTGGCAAAGTCCTCAATGTTTAAGTCCAAATTCATGTTCAGCATCGCGATTGCCTGTTTATAGCCTCCGCGCGCATACGCGGCATTCGCCTTATTATAGCTGTCATTGCTTAAATTCAGCCACGTATCACGGTATACCGATATCAGCTTTACTTCTTTTGTGTCAAGATTAATCGACGCAATCATAATCGTATCCGTACGTGTACTGCTGTCAAGCTCCCCGGTTCGGGAATCAACGCCGAAAAGCGCAATGTTCCGATACCCCTGCAGGGTTTCGCTCTCCATGATTCCCTCGTCTATTGCAAGCTCTTCCTTTTTTTCTTCCTCCGTAATCTTCACATGCTGGATTTTATTTGCCTTTGACATCGCCCAGCAGGCACCGACAAGTATACAAATCACAAATATCTCAACCACGAACAGCGCGATTTTCCACTTTTTTTTCTTTGCCTTCTTCTTTCCCGCCAAGGGTTTTGCCTTGGATGCCGGTTTTACCGCCGTATTCGGACGTGGACGCTGCTGTCCTCTTTGTGGCTGTCCCTGTCCGTTTGCCGGACGGCGCCTTTGCCCCTGCGGTGCCTGTCCCTGTCCGTTTGCCGGACGGTGTTGCCCCTGCGGCGGCTGTCCCTGCCCGCTTACAGGGCGGCGTCCCTGCCCCTGTGGTGCCTGTCCGCTTACAGGACGGCGTTTCTGCCCCTGCGGCGGCTGTCCCTGTCCGTTTACAGGACGGCGTCTTTGCCCCTGCGGTGCCTGTCCGCTTACAGGGCGCCTTGTTCCCTGCTTATTTGTATTTTGTCTATTGTCATTATAATCCTGCATTTTGTTTCTCCTGTCTTATACTGGAATTCAGTACGCGTTTTTACTGATAAAGCCTTTGAAAAAGGTGAGGAACAGAATTTTAAAATCAAATGCCATCGACCAGTTTTCAATATAGTATAAATCATATTCGATGCGTTTCCGGATAGAGGTATCGCCTCTGTAACCGTTTACCTGCGCCCAGCCGGTAATACCCGGGCGCACCTGATGCTTTATCATGTATCTTGGTATTTCCTCTTTGAATTTTTCAACAAAAAGAGGTCTTTCAGGACGCGGTCCAATCAGACTCATATCGCCTTTCAACACATTGAAAAACTGCGGCAGTTCATCAATACTCGTTTTTCTCATGATTTTCCCGATCTTTGTTACACGTGGATCGTTTTTCTTTGTCCAGCCTTTCTTCTCTTCCTCCTCAGGCTGTACTTCCATGCTCCGGAATTTATACATTTGAAAGGGCTTGTTGTGTAACCCGACCCTCTCCTGTTTAAAAATCAGCGGTCCCTTGCTCGTCATTTTAACGCCGGCTGCCGCAATCAGCATGACAGGCGAAAACAGTACAATCGCCACCGATGCGCCAATCAAATCCATCACACGCTTTAGCGCCTTGTTCACCAGATTGGTAAGCGGCACACGTCTGATATTCACAACCGCAAGGCCGTCCATATCCTCCAAATAGGGGCGGCTTGGAATAACACTGTTGTAATCAGGGATAAATTTCGTATGAACACCTGATTTTTCACAAATGTTGACAATCGTCTCCAGCCTGTCGTAATCCGACAAAGAAAGCGTAATTCCAATCTCATCCAGCTCATTTTCAGGAATCATTGTACTTAGCGAGTCAATTTCCCCAATGACCCTGACCCCCTTGTAAACCGCGCCTATGGGCACACGGTCATCCAAAATGCCGCATACGTCATACCCCCACTCGGGATTTGCCTTAATCTTTCTGATGTATTCCTCTGCCGCCCTTGAATATCCGACCAAAAGCATATGCTTGAGATTATAGCCTTTTGCGCGGACATACCGCAGTGCGACACGCACGCCTTTGCGCATAAGCGACTCTGCGATAATATTAAAACCGTAAAATACACCGACCATACCACGCGAAAAATCGGGAATGTTAATCGCAAAAAGCACCACCATGACGGCAACAAGCCCCACCGTGTTTGCCTTTATAATGTTAAACACCTCATACATCGTCTTTGACGTGCGCTTTGACGAGTATAAGTCAAATGCATTATACAAAATCAGATAGCCGGGTACAATGGCCACAAATGCAATCACATAGACTTCTATCGGAAGAATCCCTGTTTCGGGATTATTTACCTTGACGTAAACGTGAATCCACAAAAACCATGCCAACCAGTATGTGGCTGCTATGACCAGCGCATCAAGCAGTACCAGCAGTCTGTTGAAATATTTCTGATTATCTCTTATCAATTATCTCACCCTAACTCCCCCCGCCTTCTATTTTTATTTACACTCCATTTCATAAAAGGCATCCAAATCAGGATTGTGAAAATTTCATTTCACCGTAAATACTGCGCTTTTTTTATTTTACATGATTCGAGCAAAAAGTACAACATTTTTGTAACAATGTCGCAAAGATTTTTCTTTTATCCCTGGAAAAGACGGATGATATTCAGCCACAATTCCACCTGAATTCCAATATAATTTCCCAGTCTTTTCCTACAGAATTTCTGTTTATGCGCCCTTCCCTTCTGACTGCGGGAAAGACGGATTCCATTTGCGAGTCCTGTTATATATTCCGCTCCAAAGCCCTTTTTTACAAAAAACAGCGTTTTTACAAAAAAACCTGCTGCCAAAAACGGAAGATTCACAAAAATCTGCAAAAAAGGCATATTTTTATAAATCAGGTACACGCTGTTTCTTGCGGCAAGCTTCGTCTTAAACGCATTGTAGCGCGAACCGCTTGTGGCGCTGCCAGCATGATATACGACGGCATCCGCCGCAAACCAGTTCCGATACCCGGAAAGCTTCGCACGGTAACCGATATCAATATCCTCAAAATAGGCAAAATGCTCCTCGTCAAACATGCCTACCTTCTCATCCGATAAAAGCGCGCGTCTGTAGATTGCGGCTCCTGCACACGACGCAAAAATCTCACGGTTTTTATGATAGAGTGCAGGATTTTTCCCCTTTCCCCGCGCAAATGCCCAGCCAAGCGCACAGTAAAAATCACCTGCGTCATCCGTTTTTTCCCTGTCATACAGGGAAATCATCCGTGCCGATGCCGAAAACACCCTGCCGTCTTTGTCCATGTCAAGCACGCGTTCGAGCTCATGAACAAACGTTTTGTCCACTCTTGTATCGTTGTTCAGCAAAATGACATAGGGGGTCCTGCTTGCCGCAATCCCCTGATTTACCGCAACGCTGAAACCTGAATTTTTCCCGTTTTTGATTACACGCACCTGTGGGAATTTTTCTTCGACAAGCGCCAGGCTGCCATCCGTCGAAGCATTATCTACCACAATGACTTCCACGTCCGTCGTCGTCCCTGCGTAAATACTGTCAAGGCACGCTTCAATATAGTTTATTCCGTTATAATTCGGAATCACGATTGTCGATTTTGCCATTATACAAATCCCTTCTGCTGCCGGTTATTTGCGCGGACCATCCGCCCTGCCCTTCACACTGCGGACACATACAGGATCCAAAAGAAGCCTTCCGCCCTTTTCCAACAGCCGGTGGCAAAGCTTCGCGCCAAGAAGTGCAATCTGAGTCCGCCCTCCCGCAGTTTTGTCAAGTTCCTTAAGCCATTGGGGAAGTTCTTTTTCATCCGTGTACAGCGTACTTTCATACGGATGTCCCGTCACTTCCTCATAGACCGAATAATATTCCTTGTTCACAGCCATGTTCCTGATATCCAGCAGCCGTGTATCCTGATACAGATCCATCCGGTTCATATAACCCGCATACACAATCGGCTGCCCTTTGTAAATGCCGCCCGCCACCTTTCCATGATACACGGTAAAGCCCCCCACTGCCGCAAGGTCCGGTCTGTGCGTAAGCACGTTGTTTCTATATTCTATCCGGTAAAAACCCAAATGTTTATTATGGCGCACATCGCCTTTCCAGCCCATGCGGTCCACAAAATCAATCAAAGCCTTTTTTCCTGCCTCATAAGCATACATCTTACTCTGCGGATTATCCGCCGTCGAATTTTCATGGCAGCGCCAATGATACAGCACCTTTGGCACGTGCACAATTTTTTTCTCCATACACACCGCGCCAACATTCTCTTTTTCCCGCAGTAACAGGGTGCTCACAATACGCAGCACCAGATCATAATCCTGCGAACCGTCATAATCCGTCCGAATGCCGAGCTTTTTCAGCGTCTGCGTCTCCACCACAGTAAAATGGCAGATATAATTATTTGTCAGTATCAGATCCAAATTAAAGTCCAGCTTAAAGTGCGGGTCGTAAAAACTTGTCCCTGACGAGTCGCATTTATCCTCATCCGAATATACCAGTATCGGTTTATTTTCATCCTTTTTCTTTTTTATGGCATGCGCCATCTCATAGAGCGCATCCGGGGTTATCATGTCGTCATGATCCAAAAGCCCGCAGTAATCCCCCGTCGCAAGCTCAATTGCCTTGCCTGTATTTCCGGCAATACCGCCGTTTTCGGAAAGCTTCTTATATTTAATCCGCGCGTCATCATAGCCCGAAACCACTTTCTTTACGATATCGCTTTTGCTGCCGTCCGCAATCACAAGCTCCCAATTCGCGTAGGTCTGCGCAAGACAGCTCTCAATCAGTGCCGTCATATATACCTCCCGCGTTTCAAAAGCAGGCACAAGGATTGAGAAACAAATGTCCGTTATGCTCTGATCCCCTCTCTGCCGTGCAAGCTCTGACGCATCCGGCTGGCGGTAGGTATAATTTCTGTAGTATTTTGCCATTACACGCTCCCATGCGGCAAAAAATGCCTCCATGTAACCGTTTTTTCTGCTATAATTAATTGTCTTCTTTATATTTTGTGCCAAACTCATATATTAAATACCTTTATTTTTTTTCTAAAAAAATCTTTCTGCTGATAAAATTGTATACCATGACGATTGCCGTCGCAATAATCTTTGAAACCGCGAACCAAAGCGTATCGTTAAAGGTGTTCAGAAGGAACGCGCTTGCCTCATAACCTGCGCTGCACACAAGCAGGATGACCTCATTTAATCCAAGTCCGATTAGGCTTAATATCACGAATATCACAAATTCTTTTTTCCTGCTCATATCCTCCTTGCGCTCGAACACGAATTTCATGCTGAGGATATAATTAATCACAACCGATATGGTAAATCCAAAAAAGCCTCCGGCAGCCGTCGCCACACTTCTTGAGGTTACGTGGTTCAGCAGATGGAATAATCCTGTTGATATGGCAAAATCAATCAGAAAACAGATGCCTCCCACAAACCCGAATTTAATAATCTGTTCCAATAATTTTTTCATAATACTCCTTTTGTTCAAACCGTCTGAAAGCAATCCGCGGTTTCATAATATAGGATAACCAAAAAGCCGCTTTTGAGGCAGCTTTTTGGTTATCCTTTCATTTCCTTTTCTGTTTAGCCTTCAATCACCGCTTTAACCGCATCGGTCAAAGCTTCACTCTTCTTCTGTGCGTCCTCAAGGCTTGTGCCCTTAACGCCCATGTAGAACTTAATCTTCGGCTCCGTGCCGGACGGTCTTGCGCAGCACCATGAGTCGTTTGTCAGGTCAAAGTAAAGCACATTCGATTTCGGAAGTCCTGTTGTTCCCTTTTCGCCTGTTTCCATATTGACAACGACATCGTTTGCGTAATCCCTAAACTGCGTTACCTTCAGTTCGCCAAACTCCTTGGGCGGATTGTTCCGGA
This sequence comes from Lachnospiraceae bacterium UBA7110, assembly GCA_002492295.1. Classification (GTDB taxonomy): domain Bacteria; phylum Bacillota; class Clostridia; order Lachnospirales; family Lachnospiraceae; genus COE1. The sequence continues at coordinate 1,238 of DKYC01000128.1, read as the reverse complement.
ATTTGTCCATCAGAGCGGCAATTTCCTTTGCACCGTCGATGCCCTTCATCGTAATCGAATACTGGGTTTCCTTATAATAGCCGTACTTCTCATAGATGTCAATCATCATATCCCAAAGCGTCATATTGTTCTTCTTGCACCATGAGGCAACCTCTGCAAGCATCATCACAGCGACAATTGCGTCCTTGTCCCTTGCGTGTGTGCCGACAAGGCATCCGTAGCTTTCCTCAAGACCGAACGCATAGTTGTTTGATCCGGTCTGCTCAAAAAGCTTAATCTGCTCGCCGATGTACTTAAAGCCTGTGAGCACTTCAATTAGTTTTACATTGTAAGCCTCCGTGATAGGCTTTGTCATGTTCGTTGTTACGATTGTGGTAACAAGTGCGGGATTTTCAGGCATGGTGTTGGTTGCCCTCCTCTCGCGCAGGATGTATTCCGCAATCAGCATTCCGGACATATTACCGGTAAACGGAACATACTCGCCGCTCTTTGTGTCAAGCGCATACACGCCGAGACGGTCCGCATCGGGGTCGGTTGCCATAACGATGTCAGCACCCTTTTCCTTCGCAAGCTTCAGGGCAAGCGTAAATGCCTTGGGGTCTTCGGGGTTCGGATAATCAAGCGTCGTAAAGTCGGGATCGGGCAGCTCCTGCTCGGGTACCACATATACATTCTCAAAGCCAAGCTCTTTTAACACGCGTCTTACGGGGATATTGCCCGTACCGTGGAACGGTGTGTATACAATTTTAATGTCCTTTGACACTTCTTTAATGATTTCAGGATGTATGCTCTGCTTTTTGAGCTCCGCCATATACGCGTCGTCAATTTCCGCGCCGATGATTTCGTAAAGCCCCTTTGCCATTGCCTCTTCCTTTGGCATGGTTTTTACGTTGTGGTAATCCGTGATGGCTCTTACTTCACCGATAATGCCGTTATCGTGCGGAGGCGTTACCTGTGCGCCGTCCTCCCAGTAAGCCTTGTAGCCATTGTACTCGGGCGGATTGTGGCTTGCCGTAACGACAACGCCCGCGATACAGCCAAGTTTACGCAGTGCAAAGGAAAGCTCGGGTGTGGGTCTGAGCGAATCAAATACATATGCCTTAATACCGTTTGCCGCAAGACAGCGTGCCGTCTCATCCGCAAACTCAGGACTCATGCGTCTGGAATCGTAAGCAATCGCAACGCCTTTTTCTGCGCCGCCCTGTTTGATGATATAGTTTGCAAGTCCCTGTGTCGCC
>DKYC01000125.1:31892-32511 GCA_002492295.1 Lachnospiraceae bacterium UBA7110 | reverse complement strand
ACTGTTTATTTGTCAAGGTTCTTTTCATACTGTTTATGCTTTTCTCGCAACAGCTTAATTAGATTATCACATTTTGTTATTTCCTGTCAAGTATTTTTATAAAATTTTTTCATCATATTATTTTTTCAGTTTTTTTAAATATTCCTTTACCTCTCCATCAATGTTTAAAGATTCCCGAATCTTTTGAATCGCCTTATTATAAGTCCATTTATCCATTCTGCAGTCATTTACCAGCAACGCATGCGCTTCATAGGGAAAACATACAAATGCCTCCGCAAGAAGCCACGCTGCCGCCATTTGGGCATAATACCCCTGTGTAAATTCGCGATTTAAAGCAGATAAAATTTTATCCGTATATGGAAACTGACGTTTCGCTGCCGCAGAACGCTCTATGTTTTCACTGCTCTTTTCCAACGCTGCCATAAACACCGTTTTATTTCTAGCCATCTTTTTATTGACGCTGTCAAATTTCAGAAATTGACTTAACAGCAAAATCAGTGCCACCCGCACTTCAAACTCCTTGTCAGAATACAAATAATTGTGCAAACTCTCCCACACCACATCACGGTGCCTGTTTGCAAAGCGAAACGAATTACAAAAGCTGTCGCACACCGACCAA
>DKYC01000125.1:517-31600 GCA_002492295.1 Lachnospiraceae bacterium UBA7110 | reverse complement strand
CAAAAGCTGTCGCACACCGACCAATCATCTATCATCGGTATAAACCGCTCAAGGTATTGAATGCCTTCCTGCTGTGTCACATCCTTTTTTGCAGTACCGTATCCGATAATCATGCCGCGCAGCATGGTTTCCTCAAAATACACGTCCTCACAGCCGGCTTCCACGCTGTCTACCTCACTGCGCCAGTCCCCCTTTGCAATCTCCTTTGCAATTTCACGCAGCCTGGGCAGACGCACGCCCAAAAGCGGTTTTGCCCCTGGGACAAGCGCTGCCGAAAAATCACGGTATCCGGCTTCCGCATAAGCGGAAAGCCTGTCACGTATTTCTGTTCTCATACCTGCTTTTCACCTTTTCTGTACTGGACAGGCGTCATCCCCATTTTCCGCTTAAACACGCGGTTAAAATGCTCCACGTTGGGGTAGCCTACTGCCATCGCCACATTTTCCACCGTCATATTGCCGTTTCGAAGCAGCGTCTTTGCCTTTTTCATACGGATGTTAATCAGCAGATCACCAAATGTTTTGCCTGACTTATCATGAATATATTTGCTTAAATACGGCTCGGATAAATGAAAATGTGCAGCAATGTCGCTCAATGCAATCCCCTGGTAATTTGCCTGAATATAATTCATAATTGCCATCATCCGTTCGTCCTGACATGCATCGTTGCTCTGAACCTCGGGGAGCTTGTTGACGCCGACGCAGAGCGCGTGGATTGATGCCTTGATAATATCATCATCCATTCCCGCGCCCCAGTACTTTTCTCCTTTGCAGGTGACGCAGACATACGCAATCGCCTTTGAGGATGACCCCATCGTCAGCGCATGCTCCTCATAGTTTGAAAGCTGGTAGCTGATACCGAAATACTGCTTAATCGTATTGCTCACCGCGTCAAGACGCCCGTTTCCGTTTGCGTCAACGGTTATTTTTTTATCTCCGCAGGTGATAACCGCCTCTGCCATAATACCGTCAATCTGCTTAAAATGGCATTCATTAATTTGGAAAAACGGCGTATTATCCACATAATTTTCCACGAAAATATCGTACACCCACTGCGGGGAAAGCTCCTTGTGCTCGCTGTCCGACACATCCTTTACAAGATATCCGACCTCCTCGCGCATTGCCTCTGGAAGCGAAATGCCAAAGTTCTGTTTTAAAATATAGTTCACGCCGCCCTTGCCTGACTGGCTGTTGATACGGATGACATCCGCCTCGTAATTTCTTCCCACATCCTTGGGGTCAACCGGAAGGTACGGTACAAACCACTTGTCACTGTTTTTATCCTCACGCCACTGCATTCCCTTTGCAATTGCGTCCTGATGTGAACCTGAAAATGCCGTAAACACCAAGTCGCCTGCATACGGCTGGCGCTCATGTACATGCATTCGCGTAAAACGCTCATATTTCTCCCGGATTTCCATCATATTCGAAAAATCCAGCTTTGGGTCAACACCATGCGAGAACATATTCATGGCAAGTGTGACAATATCCACGTTTCCCGTGCGCTCTCCGTTTCCAAACAGTGTACCCTCGATGCGGTCCGCCCCCGCAAGAACCGCCAGCTCCGCCGTTGCCACGCCGCACCCTCTGTCATTGTGCGGATGTACGGAAAGCGTAACGGCATCCCTGTATTTTAAATTTTTATGAATATACTCCAGCTGTGTGGCAAACACATGCGGCATGGCATTTTCAACTGTCGTCGGAATATTGATTATCGCCTTGTTTTCGACAGTCGGCTGCCATACATCAAGTACGGCGCTGCAGACCTCCACCGCATAGTCAACCTCTGTCCCATGGAAGCTCTCAGGACTATACTCAAACGAAAAGCTTCCCTCCGTCTCGTCGGCAAGCTGTTTTAACAGCTTCGCGCCCTCAACCGCAATCTTTCTGATTTCCTCCTTGCTCTTTTTAAATACCTGTTCGCGCTGCGCGACAGAAGTCGAATTATATAAATGCACGACTGCATGCGGTGCGCCTTTTACCGCCTCAAACGTCTTTCTGATAATATGCTCCCTTGCCTGTGTAAGAACCTGAACCGTAACGTCGCCGGGTATCATATCGCGCTCAATTAAAGCACGCATAAACTCATACTCTGTCTCAGAAGCAGCCGGAAATCCGACTTCAATCTCTTTAAAACCAATATCCACTAAAAGTTGGAAAAATTCCAGCTTCTCCTCCAGACTCATCGGTTCAATCAGTGCCTGATTGCCGTCCCGCAAATCCACCGAACACCAGACCGGCGGCGCCGTGATTGCATCCTTCTTCACCCAGTCATACGTACACACAGGCGGTAAAAAATATGTTTTTTCGTATTTCGCTGCGTTTTTCATGTTCATCCTCCATTCGCCATTAATAATTTGTTTGGACAAAAAAATCTTTCGTCCTACAACTTCTCGCTGTAAAGACGAAAGACGCTCTCTTTCTTCCGCGGTACCACTTTACTTCATACCGTTTTCACACGGTATGCCCTCCCCGGCACAATCATGCCCCGCCCCGATAACGTGGGGTACTCCGCTGCGCTCTACTGATAGCATACAAGGGCTAATCGATTCAAACGCAAAGCTCCAAGACGAGTTCACTGCATTTTGCGTACTGCCTCGCACCAAACGACAGCTCTCTGAAACGTTCCACGCAATTACTACTTCCCTTCACAGCCATTCCATTTTCATTTCGTCTATCATAGCATTTCTGATGTATTTTGAGAATGATTAAAATTAATCATTTTTATTGATATTTTTTAATGCAATATTCCTATGGGTTAATCCCCTTACGGTATTCTGCAAGCTCCTTTGCAAATTCCTCCGTCTTATAATATCCGCAGGAAAACATCTCAGGACAAAAGCCGCGGTAAATGCATTCCTTTACCATACAGCTTGCAAGCTCCGGCTCCGTTTTCTCGACTTCTTCCCTGACAAGCTGCCACGCCTCCCTTGTCTCTTTGCTTGCATTAGAGCAGAGACGCTTTCTGCTGATGTTAATGAGTGCCTGTGCGTCCGCCTCGCACGCGTGGCTGACAAGTGCACCCTGCGGAAGTTCGTCACGATCAATCCCCGTCCGGTCACTTCTCTGCGTAGAAACCCAGTGCTCAATACCGATTTTATGCCTTACCATATGGACGCTTACCCATGATTTTAAATCCCGCCAGCGCCAGTAAAATTTCATACGCCGTATTGGGGAATGCTCGGATAAAATCAGCCTGCGCTTCCACTGCGAATCGGGATATTTCCCCGTTGTCTTTCCGATGGTATTCATCGCAGAATCCTTAACATCCTGCCAGTTATCCTCATGCTTGAAATGCTCAATGTACATTGTTATCCTCATTTCCGTGATTATTTTGTGTTCTCCTTGCAGCCGCTTCTATCTGCCTGCATTCCTCTGCAAGCTCCCGAAGCATGTGATAAAGCGTCCACTCCACGTTTTTAGGAGTCGTCACTGCTTTTAACTTCATCGGCATCAGCCCCAGATTTTTGTATGAGCGTAAAAATTCATCCAGTATTGCATTGGAAACACCTGAAAAAATAATGACTTCCGGCATGCAAAAGAGTGCCGGTGCTTTCTCCTGTTCCTGTGCATCGTACGCTTTTGTTGTCCTGATGCCTGCAAGAACGCCCACCCGCTCATTCAGATCCGATGCTTTAAGCTGTTTTGACCGCAATGCCATTCCCATACAAAGAACTTCCAGCTGGATTCTCTTATTCTCATCCTGCACATGATACATTACCATGCCATTTCCTGCCATAACCCGTCCCCGCCTTTCCCACAGCATTTACGTATATTAGTTTTCCTAATCCTCCTGCTGCCCGAAAACGGACGACGTACCGTCCGAAGTCATCGTACATTTGCCGTCAAAATATGCGCCTTCGTCAATAACAAGGGTATTTGCGGTAATATTTCCGGTAAGCCTTCCCGTGGAAAGAAATTCCAGCTTTCCTTTTGCGATAATATCTCCTTTCACTTCTCCGGAAATAATGATATTCTGAACCGTAATATTTCCGAAAACATGCCCCGTCTCACCAAGCACAAGTGTTGAATCACAGGCACAGTTCCCGTTCACCGTACCGTCAATCCGGATGGAGTCCGGCGCCGTCAGATTGCCGTCAAAAACCGTTCCCTCGCCAATCAGTGTGTTTACCTTTACATTTGCCTCCGATACGGAAGGCGTATTTTTTCGCAACATAGCCATAGTTCCTCCTTTTATCCCTTTGCTTCAATAACCAAAAGCGGGTCAATTGGTTCATCCTCAAAAATAATCTGATAATCAAACTGTGTATCGTCAACGGTAATTGTAAATAACGTGTCACCCGTTTTGACCTGCGTATTTTCCTGCAGCTGTGTCTGCGCCGCCTCTCTGCTGGAATAGCGTGTTATGTAACCGTTCCCATGCTGTATTTCCACGATGAGCGGATAAGTGTCATCCGAACTGATGGAAGTCACCGTCCCGTCTCCTGCCGCAATGATTGCACCGTCTGTATGGGTATTGATTGACATATACGGCTGCTGTCCGGAATAGTCCGAGACAAGAATTCCTCCGGCTCCCATATAGGGATACCCGTCCGGTGCATCCTGATACGGGTTTTCCTGGGATTGTGTTTCCTGCGTTGTCTGCGCGGTTGTCTGGGTCTCCTGCTTTAGCTGTTCATTTTCATCAAGCAGTTTCGTATTTTCAGCACTTAAGTTTTCCTGTTTTGTTTCCAAATCTTCAATCTGCTTTTTGTACGGTTCGAGCTGTGTCCGAAGCGCATCCACTTGCGTCTGTTTCCAAAAAATTACCCCCGCCATAGTCAGCAGCACGGCAAAAAACAAAAGCGGCACAAAACGAAGTACATTAAAAACCGGACGGGACACATGGTATTCCTTGTTTTTCCCTCCCGTATTGGAAACAAAAAGTATGGAAATAAACTCTTTCCTTATATGCCTTTGCGGTTTCATACGTCTGATTTCCTTCCCACCGCTGACGCTGACGGCATTCTAATAATTCGTGCTAATAATATGCGTCATTTTTATATGATATCACAATCCGGCGCAAAATACAAATTATCTAGTCTTTCTTTTTATACTTTTGGACAAACTCCTTATCCTCCTTCAAAGAAAGGATTCCGTCATATGCCTGCAGCATATTAAGTGAAAATTCATCCGCAAGCATTTTGGCGGTGTAACCTTCTACCTCCAGCATCGCCATCGGCGGATATTGCGCATTTCTCACGGCGGAAACAAATTCCACAAAAATGTCATTATCCGACTTCAGCCGCTTATAGGAACGAACCGCCTCATCATAAGCCAAACCGCAGCCCTGTGTCATGTAGATTAAAATCTCTTCCCTTAGCGCTTCCGTCTTCTTCCACTGCTTTGCCGCCTCACTCATCAGCACGGTATCGACAATGCAGACAATATTCGGTCCGTCCGTTAACGCCGCAACCCTGCTCTTTTCGCAGAGCTTTTCCATAAACTGCGGATTGTCAATTCCCGCGGGCGTTAGCCTTCCCTCGCCCCTTCTTCCTGCCTCAAACCGGTTGGTTATGACAAGATAGACCATGTTATTACGCAATGCAAAATCGCCGTCCTCTTTTCTTAAGGTATAGATATAAGGCTTTGCGCAAAGCTCCTCTGTCAGCACAACCATAATCCTTCCCAAAATATAATTGTAATGCGCCCTGCCCTCCTCATCGTTATCAGCTCTTGCCTTTTCAAAACGCTTTGCCGCCTCATCCATTATCACCATAAGCTCAGGCACACCCAATAACGCCATATATGCAAAGCCGTTATCAAAATCGTTGTCCAAATGGGAAATCAACTCTGCCTTCTTCTCAGCGCTGATATCATAGTCATTGTGCTTATCATAAAACGGTACAATCGGGAGACGGTATTTTTTCTCGCCGTTTTCCTCGCGCATCACCTGCTCCAGCTCCGAGCGTACCAGCAAATCCTCTATGGGTTTCGTATAATCCGCCGCTTTTTTGAAATAGCCGATATCACAGGCGATGGAACGGTTCGTGTCCGCATCAAGGCATACTGTCGTCACGCCAAGCTTCGCGGCAAGCGTAACCACTGTTTTCAGCCGGTACAGCCGCTCCTTTCCCTCAAGCACGCCAATGGGAAACGTGGAGTCAAAAACCGGCAGCAGATTTTGGTTTTGGAGCACATAATTGACCGCATCCTCATACTGTTCAAACAGATACATCATAATATTTTTCTCGTCGTGCTTCATCAAAAAAGGATTCCCAATCGATACCCTGTAATCGCTGTGCAGCGGATTGAGCAGGATATAAATCTGCTCCATTTTATCGTACTCCTTAATCCGTTCTATGACCATCTCCTCATTATATCTTGGGATATCCAAATACGGTACAATATCAATGTCTGCCGGATCATACTCAAGCCAGTAGCTTCGGTGGGGTTCAATAATCACATGAAGCTTTCCGCGCACCAGCTGCGAGAGCATGGACAGCCTGTATTTGCCTATCGGTTTTTTGTCAGAATTGTAGCGCATCGCACTCTCCGCTGTCAGAAACACCTTTAAGGACTCATAGTCAAAATCCTCTGCCGTCGCGTTACTGTTATCATTTTTGCGCCTCATTGTCATCAGCTCGAAAACCTGTTTTTCACCTGCCGCGGGTTTTTTTCTGACGTCAGGAATCTGTCCGATAATATAGACGTACTTCGTCCAAAGGGCAGCAACCGCTTTTTCCTTCACACATCGGTCAATTGATGTCGTATACAGCAAATGATAGCTTTCCGCCGCATCCCGGTACCCGATGAGCTCGCCCGCGGAAATATACTTTTCATCGCAAAGCTGGTTTTTTGGTGCATCCGAATCCGTACTGGTGTTCATATGAATGACAAGCCCCGGTATCGTTTCCTCAAAGACCTGGTTGACCACTTCACCAAGCTTATCCTCATGATACGCGTAGTTATGGCTGCTGTATTTTACCGCCTTTGCCACATACGCGTCATAATATTCCCTTTCAAAAAAGACATGGATTGCGTCGTCAAAAACCTCCTCCTCGTCCCTGTGCATTACCATAATGTCCTTGTCAAGTCCCTCAAAAAGACCAATCTGCCACACTGAAATGTTCGACTTTCTTTCCACTTTTCCCTCCATATGCGCATATCCGCGCTTACACTAACTTTCTACAATCAGATATCTGCCGTCGCCAACCTCAAACACCTCCGGCGCGCTCAGGATATCCTCTTTATTCTGTTCCTCCAAATCAACACCTTCCTCGTCAAAATATTCCCACACTTCGTCAACAGAGTCCACAACCACCGCTATGCACTCCTCTAAAAATGCCTCCGCCTCGTCAACCGATTCGGCTATTTTTTCCGGAAAAAGCTGTAATTGTTTTTCCAAAAAGCAATTTAACACCGCATCATCATATTCGTTCATACGCATCTCCCTGCCTTTCCATCACACCAATTCCAACACTACACCAGCCCCAGCGACAAAAGCTCCTGCATCAGTCTTGCCACCGGAAGCCCTACCACATTATTATATTCCCCGTTAATTCCCCTGATATAAGCGGCACACTTTCCCTGAATGGCATATGCCCCCGCCTTATCCATAGGCTCGCCTGTCGCCACATATGCCCGCACCTGCGTGCCGGTCATCGGATACATCTGCACATCTGTCTTCTCATGGAAAGTGCGCACACTCCGCTCCCCGTCCTTTATCGTCACAAGCGTCACGCCCGTATATACCTGATGGGTATTGCCCGCAAGCTGTGTAAGCATGCGCACCGCATCCTCCTCGTCCCGCGGTTTTCCCATAATTTCCGTCCCGAACGCCACAATGGTATCTGCCCCGATTATGACACACGTGTCATTTTTATATGCCGACGCATACCTGTCCGCAACCTCATCCGCCTTCTGCCTTGACAGCTCCTCCACAATATCCGCAGGGAGTGTCTTTGTGATGATTTCCTCGCCGTGCGCCGGCGACAGTTCAAACTCCAGCCCAAGCTGTTCCAAAAGTTCCTTACGTCTCGGGGAACCCGAGCCAAGCACAAACCTTACCATATCCTGTATAAATCCTTTCCGTTTTTATATTTCCGGCTGGAATACCCGCGCCTGTTTCTCAAGCTTACGCTCCTTTGCCGCAAGCGCCGTATACTCCCTACAGAACTCCTCCTGTGCATTGTACAGTTCCTTTCCGTGTCTGTCAACCTTTTCATAGCTTCCGTCGGGCTTTAGCATCTGTGCCTTCTGCGTATCGTTAAGCTGTACCTCCAGCACATGCCATACCGTCTCCTTTAACACGGGATTTAAAATCGGAAACAGGATTTCCACACGCCGTTCCAAATTCCTAGGCATCCAGTCCGCACTCGCCATATAAATCTCGAAAGCGCCTCCGTTCTCGAAATAAAAAATCCTTGCATGCTCCAAAAAATTTCCGACAATGGAACGCACGCGGATGTTGTCCTTTGTTCCTTCCACACCGGTTCTTAAACAGCAGATGCCCCTGACAATCAGATCTATGCTTACGCCTGCCGCCGCCGCCTCATACAGTGCCTTGATAATATCCGCATCGCAGAGTGAATTCATCTTTGCCACAATTCTTGCCGGACGGTTTTCCAGCGCGTTTTCCTTCTCACGGTTGATTAAATACAAAAAACGGTCCTTCAGCCAAAGCGGTGCCAGTGCCAAGTGATTCCATCCAAGCGGCTCCGAATATCCTGAGAGCATGTTAAACACTGCTGTCGCGTCCTCTCCGATTGCCTCGTTACAGGTCAAAAGCCCCAAATCCGTATAAAGCTTTGCAGTGGAATCGTTATAGTTTCCTGTACCAAGATGAACGTACCTGCGGATGCCTTCCTCCTCACGCCGGACTACAAGCGTTATCTTACAGTGCGTTTTCAATCCCACAAGACCGTATATTACATGGCAGCCTGCCTGCTCGAGCTTTCTTGCCCACACAATATTATTTTCCTCATCAAACCGCGCCTTGAGCTCCACAAGCACCGTTACCTGTTTCCCATTCTCCGCCGCCTGTGCAAGCGCCGCAATAATCGGGGAATTCCCGCTCACACGATACAAGGTCTGTTTGATTGCAAGCACCTCGGGATCCCTCGATGCCTGTTTAATAAAATCAACAACCGGTGTAAAGGTCTGATACGGATGGTGCAGCAGGATATCACGCTCCTTAATCTCGTCAAAAATATTGGCGCCTGCTTCCAAACCGGGCACCGGCTGCGGCTTATACGGCTTATACTTCAGATGTTCAAAGCCCTCCAGCCCGTACATCTTCATCAGGAATGTCAAATCAAGCGGTCCGGGAATATTGTAGATATCCCTCTCGTCAATCATCAGTTCCTTTTGGATAATATCCAGCAGACGCTTTTCCATCCCTTCCTCTACCTCAAGGCGGATTGCCTGCCCCCACTGCCTTTTCTTTAACTGCTTTTCGATTTCCTTTAGCAGATCCTCTGCGTCCTCCTCCCGAATGTCAAAATCAGCGTTGCGCATGACGCGGAACGGAAAAACGCATTCGATATGATAATTCAAAAACAGCTTATCCATGTTGCGCTCAATAATCTGCTCCAAAAGGATGACACGTTTTTCGCCGTTTTCCCCTTCCGGAAGCTGCACGATACGGGGAACACCGCCCGGCACCTGCACGGTGGCAAACTCCAGTTCCTTCGCCTGCGCCGACTTTTTTACAAACAGGTGCTTCCTGCCCTTTTCCTCCTTGACGGAAACAAGCGCGCCCAAATTCAGCGTCTTATTGCGAATGAGCGGAAACGGTCTTGAGGAATCAACCGCCATCGGTGTCAGAACAGGATAGACATTATCCTGAAAATACCTGTCAACAAATTTACAGTCGGCATCACTTAAATCCTCATGCTTTTCAACCATAATCAGACCGTTTTGCGAAAGCAGGGGCAAAAGCGAGCGGTTGAAAACCGAATACTGCATCCCTACCAGCTCATGCGTCGCCACATTCACCGCGCTAAGCTGCTCTGCCGGCGTCATCCCCGCAATGTCCTTTTTCGTGTATCCCGCATTGACCATATCCTTTAGGGATGCCACGCGCACCATGAAAAATTCATCAAGGTTTGATGCCGTGATACTTAAGAATTTCAGCCGCTCAAAAAGCGGTATGGTTTTATCCCTCGCCTCGCCAAGCACACGATGGTTAAACTGTACCCAGCTTAGCTCCCTGTTTAAATAATATTCTGGTTTTTTATAATCCGTCTTATTGTTTGATTTGTCGCCCATGAGTACCCTCCCCTAAATATTGCTCTTTTTCTGCCTGATTACCGGCTTCATATGAAATACTTCCTCAAAGAACATGGCGCTTTGGTCAAAAAGCTCTATCTCTAACGTCATATCCGCGTTTGTCTCTACCATAAGTATCATTTTATCATCGTCAGTTATGATTTTTATGTTCTTGCATTTCCCCTTGTGGCTTAAGTCAAGCCCCTGCGCAAGCCGGATAATCGCCGTAAGCTTTGCAATAGTAAGGTACGAATTGACATCCATCGCCTCAAGCGTGTCATAATACTGGAAGTTTTCTTTTGAATATTTTACGATATTTGCCACAATTTCTTTCTCAATATGGGATAGTCCGATAATTTCCGTCGCCATAATAATCCCATAAGCACTGTCCCCGACATTGGAAAGACTGATATACCTTCCGCACTCACTTAAGATTGCCGAAAGCTGCAAAAGCAGTCTGTCGCGTCCGGACAGCCCGTGATTTCTGCCCATATTGTCAAAAATCGTAAGGACTGTTGTCTCCCGTTCCGATGTCCTGCTCTCAATGCAGCAGTACCGCCTGTTAATATCCCTCGCACACGCAAGAATGTCCTGCTCAAAATCATGCGCGGTGTCTTTTCCAAAAGCCGCTAAAAGATTATTCTGCTCTGCGTATTCATATGCCATTCCATCACACAGGCTCACACCCGGAGCCCAAAGCATCTCCGCACCCAGCATCTTTACCATATGTTTAATCATAAGCGATGAAATGTACAAAAGCGAGATATTTTCCTGCGCAATTCCAAGTGAATATGCGATTTCCTTCGTTTTTTTCTTTTTTAAGGTATCCACAAACTCCAAAAAGACTTCCGTCGTGACATGACCTTTTTTATTGGTCTTCAGATAATTTTTCTGTAAGATAAGTGAAGTATAGTCATCCACAAGAATAATATTCTGTATTTTTCCCTCCCCGACAAACAGCTTCTTGAAAATTTCCAGATTTCCGCGGAACATTTCCTCCACCAGCTCCTCAATCTGATAGCTGCGATATGACACACGTGTCAGTTCCTCCCTCATGCGCAGCACACCCGGGCGGATATTCTGGCTGGTCACAAGACTGTCCTCGTCAAAGAGGGAAATTTGGATACTGCCTCCGCCGATATCAATAAATGCCGTACTCTTTTCAATAATTTTCTGGAAGTCCCGTCCGACGGACGCAACGGATTTATAGTCCAAAAAGCGCTGCTCGGAATTGCTTAAAACTTCTATTTTAATACCCGTTTTAGCCTGTATCTGATCAAGTAAAATCATGGAGTTTTCCGTCTCCCGCAGGGCGCTTGTGCCATATGCCTTATAATCGTCCACCTTATAGGATTTCATAATCTGGGTGAACTCCACAAGCATCCTGCAAAGCTCGTCAACCCTGTCATTACTGATTTTTCCCGTAAAATAAGAATCCGTACCAAGCTCTATACGATGCCTTATATGGTCTATCTCCTTAATCCCGTTTTTGACGGATATTTCATAGATTTTCATCGCAAGCTCATACGAACCGACGTCAATCGCCGCAAACGTTTTGTAAGCCATAATAACCCTCCATTCTTGTCAAAGTCTGCTTTCATCAATAGTTTCCGAGTATTTTCATATTATGCGTTTCCTCCCTGAGTCCCCTGAGCGCATTTTTGACCGCACTGTCCGTAAGGTTTCCTTCAAAATCGAGGAAAAACCGGTATTCCCAGTTTCTTCCGGGGAGCGGTCTCGATTCCACCTTCGTCACGTTCAATCCGTTGTACATCATATGGGAAAGCGCGTGGTAAAGCGCGCCGCTCTCATGGCTTAATTCAAAGCAGAGGCTGATTTTGGAAGCCTCCTTCGTAAATACCTTCTGGTTTGTGACGATGATAAAGCGCGTTGAATTTTCCCTTAAATCATTCACACCCCTCTCAAGAATTTCAAGCCCGTATATCTGCGCCGCGGTTTCCCCCGCAATCGCAGCCTGCGTTTTATTCTGCTCCTGCGCCACCTTCTTCGCAGCAAATGCATTATTCTTCATGCTGATTTGCTGCCAGCCCTTTTCCGCAAGGTAATGCGCACTCTGCATCAGCGACTGCGGATGCGAGTATACGGTCTTAATGTCTTCAAGCCTTGTCCCCGGCGCTGCCATGACACAGTGCTCTATTTTAATAATCTGCTCTCCGACAATATAATTCTCAAATTCCACCAAAAGGTCATAAATCTCACTCACGATTCCCGCTGACGAATTTTCAATCGGAAGCACGGCAAAGTCCGCACTCCCTTCGTCGATTGCAAGCATTGCGTCCCGAAAAGTATCCACATGAAAACTGTCCACATCCGGACCGAAGTATTTCATCATCGCCGCCTGGGAATATGCTCCCTGCGCACCCTGAAAGACCACACGGCATTTTTTGATATCAAGCCGGTCAATCTCCGTAAACGAAAGCCTCCCCCCGCCCGTATGCTCCGCAATCATCTGGTACTGGAGCTTCCTGCTGATTGCCATAATCTGTTCAAACAAATCCCTGATTCCACGCGCATTAAACGCATTGTGGGTAAGCCCGCTCACGCTGTCAAGCTTCTGCTGCTCCCGCTCCTTATCGAACACACGTTTTCCGTTTTCTATTTTATATGCCGCCACCTGAGCGCAGACATCCATCCTTTTTTCATAAAGCGCTACGATATTCTGGTCGATTTCGTCAAGCGCTTTCCTTAGCTCAGATAAATCCATACGCCTTCATCCCCCATATCTGTTTATATTTGTTCTAGTATATCACACCAATTTCGTTTTGTAAAAAAATAATAACAAAATCTTCTCAAATTCTTTTCATTTTGTAACAAATTCATTATAATAGGAAATATCAAAGAAATTTTAAGGGGGAACTGACAAATGAAGAAAAAAGTGATTGCAATAATCTGCGCGCTTTTTGCTGTATTAATTTGTGCAGGATTATTTATGTTCAGCAGCATTACAAAACAAGTTCCGGAAAATCCGCCCGGTACAATCGGAAACACCTCCGGAAATTTATACAACGGCGGTCTGTTCTGCGAAAGCGACGGATATGTGTATTTTTCAAACCCGTACGACGGCAACGCGCTTTACCGGATGCGTCCGGATGAATCGGAAATGGAAAAAATGATAACCACGCAGGTGGCAAGCATTAACGCAGACGGTAATTACCTGTATTACTATCAGGGCGGCTCCGGCGGAAGCGCGGGACTTGGTTTTCTCATCAGTACCACCGGAATTTACCGTGTCAAAAAGGAAAACCCCAAAGATGTTGCCTGCCTTGACCGTGTTCTTGGCAAATATGTCATTTTGGCGGACAATACCGTCTATTACACAAGCTCGGATGAGGAAATTTCCCTAAAAAGTATCGGTATCGACGGTGAAAATGAGGAAACGCTTTTAGAGCTTGACATCCTTCCCGTCAGTGTGCAGGACGGAACCTTTTACTATATTAACAATGAAGACAACCTGCACCTTATGGCATATAACCTGCGCACAAAAGCCTCAAGGCAGGTGCTTACGGAAGACATTTATATGCCGATTATCGAGGGAAATACCGTATACGGAATCGACATCCATAACGGCTATTCCCTTGTGAGTCTCGATATTACGACCGGCGAAAAAACCCTGCTTGACAGCGAGAGAACGGATCTTTTGAATCTCGCCGACAGCTATATCTACTACCAGACGTCCGGAAAGACACCGCAGCTAAAACGTATCCGGCGTGACGGCTCCAATATGGAGGTTATAAAGGACGGTGCGCATTCCAACATTAACGCCACCTCCAGCTATGTCTATTTCACGGGATTCGGAAGCGCTACACCCGTGTATAAGACCTCTGCGGCAGGTCCTGTCAATGTCACCACCTTTGACGAGGCATCAAGGGTCGCACTGGAAGAAATCAACAAAGCAAACAAATAAATGAATAAGGTAAGGGATAACAGGGTATGCTTTTGGCATGAAGAAAATTGTTAATCCCTTACCTTTTTTTAATACATGCAAAGATTTTATCAGATGCGGCGTAATCGGATGGTGCATGGAAATCGTGTTCACTGCAGTCGGTTCCCTGCGCCGCCGCGAACTGCAGCTTATGGGTCAGACTTCCCTTTACATGTTTCCCATCTATGGATGTGCCGCCTTTTTTAAGCCAGTATTTTTTCTTATCAAAAATTTATCCTTCCCGCTCCGCGGTCTTTTTTATGCCGCCTCCATCTTTACCGCGGAATTCCTAAGCGGAACGTTCTTGGCAAAGCATTCTGTCTGCCCATGGGATTACGGACGCCACCGCTGGCACGTAAACGGGCTGATCCGCCTTGATTTCCTGCCGTTTTGGTCGATAGCCGGACTTTTGTTTGAGCATGTCCTCACAAAGCCTCAGGGCAGAAAATACTGATAAAACGCTATGTGGTCCCTCATACAGCGCCCGCTGCTTGTGGAATGAGCGCTCACACAGATATAAAGCTTTCCGTCATTTCCGATGCTCAGGCTTGCCGCGCAGTTCCCCGACTGGTCCACAAAGCCTGTCTTTGCGCAAAGCACCTCCCCGTGGGTATCCCTGTCCTCGATTCTTCGAAGGAATAAATTCGAGAGCGAAATTCCGTCCGGATGCTGCGCCGTCGGCGTGGTTGTATAAATATGCCTTGAGAGAATTTCCCTGCAAAACGGATTGTCATATGCGGCCTTCATTATGACAGCCATGTCATAAACGGTGCTGTAATGATTGTCGTCATAAATTCCCACGCAGTTTGTAAAGTGCGACGTCTCCGAAAGTCCAAGCTCCTCGAGCTTTTCGTTCATCAGCTTCACAAATTCCTCCTGCGAGCCTGACACGTACTTCGCAAGTCCGACTGCCGCATCCGCCCCGGACGGAAGGATGGTTCCGTAAAACATGTCCCTTACCGTAACGCGTTCCCCGACCTCGAATCCGACATTGCTGCATCTGTGCGAAAAACTGTAGTCGGTGATATCAATCGTAATCTCAAAAGTGTCATCGGCATTTGTAATGTGCTCCGCTGCCACAAGCACGGTCAGGATTTTTGTCATGGATGCCGGGCTGATCCGCGTGTGTGCGTCCTTCTGCGCAAGAATACGCCCGCCCTCCACATCAATGAAAACAATATTTTCACTCACACAGTCACCGATAGAACCAATCGTATTCTCATCAGCCTGCGCAGTAAGCACAGGCTCATCATTTTTTCCGCCAAGCGTCTGAAGCTGCTGTGCCTCTGCAATAAAGGCAAGCTGGTCTTCGCGTATTTCCAAAAAGGAGGCTGTGATGTCCGCGCACGCAATATTCATGTCCGCTTTAAGTCCGAACATGCCTTCTTTGCCACTGTCCGTTCCAGTCTTCCTATTCTGTTTTTTCCCTGTCTCCTGCCCTGTTTCCGGCAGCTGCTCTAAAGGCAGGTTCTGCACAATTTGTTCCTCTTTTGCCGTATGCTTTCCTATGACTGCTTTTACCCCCGCAGTGATTATCATAATGCAAGCCACTACCATAAGCAGCAACGGAACCGCAAGCCTTCGCATCCGAAGCTGCCGTTCCTTTTGACGCTTCATTTGACTGATTCGTTCTCTGCGCCTGCGCGCCCGTTCCTCATCCCGCGCGGTGTAATCATACTCCACTTCTTCTATATGTTCCAACACTTTTAGGGCAGCCGCCCTGTTATCCCCTTCATACTCATTCACCGTCAATGTCGTCATACTCACCTGCTCCGATATCGAGTGTATTCATTGTGCGGCGCTTTCTTCTTGCAATCTCCGACTGCTCCAGTATAAATTCCTTAATGCTTTTCGCATTTTTAATATGCTCTAAAACCAACTGCGGACTCGTCGTATCGCCTGTATAGCACACAATTGTCCCTAACCCGAATATCCGCTCAAACAATGAGGTCTTTAAGGTCACATCCTGTACCTTGTACATATAGCAGTCGTTTTCCTCTTTATTCAGAAAACCTGTGTTTACCGTAATCACATCCTCTTTCACCGTATATACCGTAAACGTAAACGGCAGTCCGAAAAACACCCAGCGTTTTCTCTCCTGAAATTCCATAATTTAGTTCCTCCTTCTAAATCCATCCCCTGTTTTGCCACGTTGTTTCGCCAAAAATGAAACGCTATTTACATAATATCATAAAATTCACAAATATTGTATATAAATTGCAAAATTTCCTCAATTTTTTTAACTTTTTTCGATTCGCAGGAAATAAATCTTGAATCCGATATTTCAATCTGCTATGATATCAAAGGTATCTAATATGAAATACAAACTTGGAGGATTCTATGAGACATTTAATGCGACCCTTGGATTTCTCAGTGGAGGAACTTGACAGACTGTTTGAACTAGCGGAGGACATTGAGAAAAATCCCGAAAAATATTCCCATTGCTGTGAAGGAAAAAAACTCGCCACCTGTTTTTACGAGCCAAGCACCCGCACCCGTTTAAGCTTTGAAACGGCAATGCTAAATCTTGGCGGAAGTGTAATTGGTTTTTCCGATGCCGGAAGCTCCTCTGCCGCAAAGGGCGAGAGCGTTTCCGATACCATCCGCGTGATTTCCTGCTTTGCGGACATCTGCGCGATGCGTCACCCAAAGGAAGGCGCTCCGATGGTTGCCGCGACGCATTCTGCCATTCCCGTTATCAATGCAGGCGACGGCGGACACCAGCACCCTACCCAGACGCTTACCGATCTTCTCACAATCCGCGCCATTAAAGGCAGGCTTGACAATTTCACGATAGGTCTTTGCGGCGACTTAAAGTTTGGCCGCACCGTCCATTCTCTTATCAACGCACTTGTGCGCTATGAAAATATCAATTTCGTTTTTATTTCACCCGAAGAACTGACCATTCCTGATTATATTATAGAAATGCTGCGCGAAAACAGGATTCCGTTCAGGGAAGTGCGCAAGCTTGAGGACGTCATGCCGGAACTTGACATCCTGTATATGACGCGCGTACAGAAGGAGCGGTTCTTTAATGAGGAAGATTATGTACGGTTAAAGGATTACTATATTCTTGACATGGAAAAGATGGAGCTTGCAAAAAAAGATATGATTGTGCTCCACCCGCTTCCCCGCGTCAACGAAATCTCCGTTGAGGTTGACAGTGACCCAAGAGCCGTTTATTTTCGCCAGGTACAATACGGCGTTTATGTGCGGATGGCGCTTTTGCTGACGTTGCTTGAAATCACCGTGGCATAGTTTCACAGATAGGAGGATTGGAAATCATGTTAAATGTAGGACAAATTGAAGAAGGCTTTGTGCTTGACCATATCAAAGCCGGAAAAAGTCTTAGTATCTATAAGCATTTGGGATTGGACAAGCTTGACTGCACCGTTGCCATCATTAAAAATGCGCGAAGCAACAAAATGGGAAAAAAGGATATTTTGAAGGTGGAATGCGATATCAATACCTTAAATTTGGACATTATCGGGTTTATTGACCATAATATTACCGTCAATGTCATCAAAAACCGGGAAATTGTCGAAAAGCTGCCGCTCACGCTTCCAAAGGAAATCAAAAACGTCATCAAATGCAGAAACCCCCGCTGTATTACATCCATTGAACAGGAGCTTCCTCACATCTTTATCCTGACGGACGAGAAAAAGGAAATATACCGCTGTAAATATTGTGAGGAAAAATATGGAAGCCGTGATAAGGATTCGAAGCTTTCCTTTTAATTAAAATCGCCCAGGGAGATTTCAACCCTGGGCGTACGCGTCAATCCCTTTCAAAACAGCAGACTCTGTTGTCCAATCACCTCAATCTGGGAGCTTACCAGCGTTTCCTCCTCTGTTCCCCGCCGATGTTCTCCCCTTAAGTACTGCATGCCGCCGCGCAGATTGGAAGCAACAAGATTCAGGACATAAATATTGTCAAACCGTCCATAAATCGAATCACCGCCTAATCCGGAAAAACAGATTAACTGTGTATTCATTTTGTCTGCCATGTCCATTAATGGCTTCAGCAGATGTTCCGCGTTCGTCTGCGCAAAAGGATTATCCATGACAAGCACCTTTCCCTCATTTCTGTCAGCAAAAAGATCCGTCTCGTCACGGCGCATATAATACAGCAGGCTTACAAGAATGACAAATGCTGTCAGGAAACCTTCACCGCCGGAATTTCTGGCTGCCTGCGCCCATGTGATGGGATATTCCCGTTGTGCCTCAATCTTGTATAGTTTTATCTGAACATTTCCGATGCCGACAATGCTGTCATAAAGATTTTTCGTTGTAATCCTTGTACCAAAATATTCCTGCGGGTTCTCATTTTTTTCAAGGATTTCCACGCCTTTTGCGGTCAGCTCATCAAGAAAACCGCTAAGCTTCAAATGATACATCCCTTCCTGCTGCGCCCAATCCGGAATCTGCAGTTTTAACATTTTAACTGCCTTTCCACGGACAGTTATCGTCGAATTACTGTCAATCTGCCCTAAATTGGCATTCACATCCTGGCAGTACTCACTCAAAAGCTCCGTAATCCTGCCTTTTTCTTTCTCCACAAGCGAAATGTCAACCGCAAGCTTTTCCATCTGACTGTCATAAGACTGCAGGGTCGTATCAAGCTGCGCCAGTACGAACGATGCATGATCCGTCAGGGAAAGCATGGATTCAAGGGGTTTTTTATAATAGTCCTCCTGATAACCCTCTTTTTGGAGCATTTTATAAAGATATGCCATCAGCCTGCCCTTTTTATGCTCGCGCCCCTCCTTAAAAGCCCTATAATCACGAAGCAGCCTTCCCTGAAAATCACGAAGCGCCTTCACGTCAAGCAGCATAATATCCGTTTCCCACTGCGGTTCATGGCTGCACTGAAAATCCTCATATTCCGCAAGCGTACTCAAGTTTTCCCCCAGTCCTCTTAGCTTCTGCTCTACCTTTTTTAAATCTGTATCCAAATTTTTTATTTGGAAACGGATTTGGTTCACAGCCGCATCAAACTCTGTCGTCGTAATTTCTTCTTTCGGCAACGGCTCCTCCATGCCGCATTTTTCGAGCATGTCCTTCTTCTTTGTGTGTATGCGGCTTTGACAGACAGCAACCTCTTTATCCTCATCATTCCACTGCCTGTCCTTTATTTTCATTTTCCCGCGCTTACCGGCAAGCAGCGTCTCCTGATGCGTTTCCTCCTGTTCACTGTACACTGCCCCCGCCCAATCCGTTTCATCAATCCCGTATTTTTTAGACAGCTTTTCAAATTCATTTTGCAGCTTATTCCGATTTGCGGATGTCTTTTGTAACTGCTTTTCCAAATCCTGTACCTGTATGGACATTTTAGCGGTAATTGCCTCGTATCTTGCTTCCTGCTCCCGTATGTTCCCCAAAACCGGAACTTCCCCTGCATCCGCTGCAAAACGGTATGTCTCATAAATACGATATTTATTTTGGTATTCCAGTGCCTGCCTTTCAAGCTCTATATGTGCACCCTCAATGGTCTTCAAATGTTCTCTGCCTGTTTCTATCGCTTCCCTGACAAGCTTCCTGTTCTGTTCATACCGTTCCTGCTCTTTCTGTGCGCGGTTCATATTTGCCATGCACTCCATATAGGCTTCGTACTCCTTACAGAAGCGTGCAAACTCTTTTTCCCGTTTCTGCATCCGTTCCAGCATCTGCTGCTCCTTTGCAAGCTCCGCTACAAGCTTATGAATCTGCTCCTCCTTTTTTTGTTCATCATTTCTCAGAACCTGTAGCGCCTTGAATGTTTCCTGTGCCTGCGCCTTCATTTCTGACATCTGTGTCATATTTCGATCGTAGGCTTCTTTCGTAAGCTTTTGGTTTTTCAACCGCTCCCTTTTCTCAAAATATTCTTCATACTCCCTTTTTCGTCTTTCTGTCTGCTCCTTTTTTTCCTGAATTTCACGTTCTTTCTCCGTAACCAGCAGACGCAGCATTTCCTCGTCAAGCAGTTTTTCGTTAAACCATAAAAAGAAACTGACTCCCGGCATCTGCAAAAGTCCACCCTCATTTTCCGACACGGTCTCCTCCAGCTGCTCGCGCAGTATAATCGGGATTGGAAATGAGGTATAAATCTCCCTGTCATGTCCGGATAGTATTTTCATATCATGTTTTGACATTATAAGGGAATACGGAAGAAAGGGCTGCCTACGCACAAGTTCCTCATTTTTTTTGCTTGTATAACCGTTTTTCTTCAGCCAGTCCATACCATATACAATATTAATATTCAGATTGTCAAACAGCGCCTCCGTCTCCTTTGGAAGCTCAAGCACCTTTCCCTGTGTTAGGCGCGTAAATGCATCCTGCAGTTCATCTTCTTCCTTTTCCAATATCCGCCTGCGCTGCTCACATTCCATAAGCTTCCTGTCTGCCGCCAAAAGAATCCTGTCCATATTCCACTGGTCTTTCAAATCAATGCCAAAATAGCGCATAATGACAAGCCGTTCGGATAATTCTTTCCCATAATCCTCTTTTTCCCGATTAAGATTCTTAAGCACATATTCCTGACGCAGCTGCTCCTGCTGCCTGTCCTCGATATCTCGAAGCAGTGATTTTTGCTGTTCGCCAAACTCCTCAAGCAGTTTTTTATGCGCGGTAATATTTCTTGTATTCCCTTCAAGTTCCCTTTGGTACTGTTCCTTTTTGATATCCAAAAATCCCGGCTCATACTCGCCGACAATATTCCTGACGAACGCTTCCTGAAAGCTGTCATTAAAATTGTCCTCAATGCGGTTAAATCCCTGCAGCCGCTCCTTATAGGTACTAATGTCCGTTATGGCTTTGATAACCGCTTCGTCAAGCGAACACAGTTTGTCCTCCATGTCATGCAGCTTCCGGCGCTCATCATCAGACGCTGTTTCATTTTGCGTAAGTTTCTCTGCCGTATCCCCTGCAAGCGTTTCATAGTAAATGCCAAGCGCTTTCCCAAGCGCCCTGCGCTCAGGCTCCAGCTTGTTCTCGTCCTCATGCAATACCTTAAGACGTTGCCGGAGCAGACTCTCATCCTGCCTGACATCCTCTACCTGCTCCTTCTTTTTAGCGAGCTCCAGCTTATGAAGCAGCTCTTCAATCTGTGCAATTTCCCCCTCCAGGGCATCCCGCTCCATTCCAATCATATCGCGGTTCCCCACGTGAAAGCGCAACTGTTCCGTATCCTTTAGGATTTCGTAAGAAAATTTTTCGTACTCAATACGTGCAAGCTCCTGCCTGCATTTCTCCTTATCCTCAAGAAGCCGGTTTTGTTCCCTGTTCTGTTCCGACTCCATCTGCATCAGTAAATCCCTGAATCCTGCAATGCTGTTTTCCTGTTCTTCAACCTTGTCCGTCACAAGTTTGTATTCCCCAGCCAGCGCGGCGATTTGCCCCGCATCTTCTTTAAACTGGCGAATTGTATTCCTGCGCTCAATCTTTGACTTGTTCACCTTATAGGAAAGGACATATTTTTCAATGATATTCTGAAATTCCTTCATGCGGTCCTTTTCTTTGTTCAGCTTACTCTCCACTGCCTCCAAAAACCACTTTTCAATCAGTCCTTTCTCATCCCTGCAGTCAGAAAACAGCTCTGAGAGACCGGACTCTTTTAAATTGACTTTTTTGATAATGTTTTCCCACTCTTTATAATAAATCTGATACTCGGCAAGCTTGTCAAAATACTGCTTTGACTGAGCGGAGTTGTTCATATCATAATAGTTAAATTTCAACGTATGGTCTTTTTTATAGTTTTCAAAAAGCTGCCTGCAGTCACGGTAATTTTTCAGCACAATCTCTCTGTTGTTTTTTTCAACCA
The DNA here is from genome assembly GCA_002492295.1 of Lachnospiraceae bacterium UBA7110. GTDB lineage: Bacteria > Bacillota > Clostridia > Lachnospirales > Lachnospiraceae > COE1. The sequence continues at coordinate 9,649 of DKYC01000125.1, read as the reverse complement.
CCGGCATATGATAAATATCCTGCCCACATCTTTTTGCATACTCACATATGAAGTTAATCATCTCAAGACGATTGTCCTCATCGTCGTCGACCAGCTGGCTTTTTCGTACCATCATTCCGGTCAGACAATACCCTGCCCCACGGTCAAGCCTCCACTCCACCATGATAAAAGTCGGTTTGTTCGTCGTAAAATAGCTTTCAAAAGGTCTGTCCTTTGCGTCCCTGTAGCGCTTATGCACAAACAGGGCGGTCATCATCTGCACCAAAACGGATTTCCCGCCTCCGTTTTGCAGCGACATCAATGTGCTTCTGCCCTGCATTTGGAAAGTATCATCACTGATACGGATTGCATTATTGTTGTAATTCAGATTGATAAATCTTACTGCGTTTATTTTACTCATCTACAGCCTCCATTCGGTTTCCCTCCCCCTGAATTACCTTCTGTATCCGCTGATAATTATTTTGGTTGAGCAAATTCCAGTCCATCAGGTTATCCAGTTTTTTTGTTGTCTTAATCATCTCATCCTCCTGTACATACTCAATGAGCCCCTGGTTTTCAAGAAACACAAAAATATGATGCAAAAAGCCTTCCTTCGTTGTTCTTGCCCTTGAACCGCGTTCATCAGACTTTAATGCCTCGTATGCTTCCTGCATATTGCGAAAAGCCAAACCGTTCTTTTCCTCCTCCTGCGCAGTCGTATTCTCAACACCGGTTTTCAGCCTGTCCGTCACACAGTTTTGCAACTCGCCGACCCGGATATACTCCCTCGACTTCGCACTCGCCCCCTGCCCGTCATAAAATTCTGACAGCAGTGTCAGTATGACAAACTGTGACAGATAAAAGTCCTTATCCGTGCCACCGGATTTGCATAAAATTTCCTTTAACTTTGCCTTGGAAAATCCCAAAAAGACATTCTCTTCCTTTGGAATCAGGTAAATCACATCACCATACCGTTCAATATTACTCTGTGCCTCATCCCCCTGGCTCTTCACCAAAAACTGTACCTGCTCATTCTCCACATACGCCCGGTATAATCCTGCCGCCTCATCCTCCCTCAGTTCAAAATGCTCCAAAAGATAATAAAATATCTGCTGGCTAAGACGTATCTCTTCTATTTCATATGCCATCCTTTTTCTCCATTTCCTTTTCCATTTCCAGCCAAATAATCACATTCGTACAGCGAATGGTCTTCTCCCCGCCAAATGCATCCTTTACGTCCGTAAATTCCACAACTGTTCCGTCGTCTGACCGCTGCGTATGGATTTTTTTAATCTTCCTTCTGTTTCCATCGTTTTCGGAACCGTTCTCTATCAAACGAAGCAGCATGTCATTGAGTTGAAAATCATTCGCCTGCTCCGTAATATACTCACTTTTTTCCTTTCGCAGTATTTCCACGGAAATCTCACGGTTTCTGATTAGCTCTACCATAATCTCCTTGAATACGTCAATTGACGGAATACAAATCTTTTTCGCCGCCGCGTCCCCCTCCAAAAAATCTTTTAATTCATTTAACGACAGGCTGCCCTTTTTCAATGCCAAATCAATAAGAAATCCCAAACTGTCCTCGTATTTTTTCAGCCGTTCCTTCTTTTTGCGCTCCAGCTCATCCTGCCACTGCCTCTCATCAAAGTCCAGCAGCTCATCGGTATCCTCCTGCGCTTTTTTCCTGACCGGCCTCTGCAGCTCCATGCATTTATTCAGATTGTAAATCGGGGAAATCTGCCGGTGAAATAATGGTCTCAAAAACAAATCCGTATTCTCAAGATACTGCGGTCTTTCAAGAATTTTATCGTAAAGCTGTGTCCGAATGGAAAACCGCCGAATCAAAGACATTTGGGCAAGCGACTGCAGCTCTTTGTCATATAGCAGCTTTAAATCAAAATGAGAATTTAAAATCTTCTGATGTTCGTCAATGGTCCTGTTTAAATATCCTTCAATGATATGAAGGTTTTCCAGGTTTTCCTCTTCCTTAGCGTCAAGCTTTCGCACATTGATATTCTGCTGCTCAAGCTCCGATGCACGAAGCTTTACCATTTCACGGTATCCTATAAACTTTTCTTTAGTATCGCCAATGGTCTCCATATTTTCATGCATCAGCGCTTCGTAATCGGCAACAGAATAGCTTAACGCATTGCGCCGCACGCGAAGCATTGCATCCTCAATTTTTTGCAGCTGTATCCGCATAAAATTAAAGACGTTTTTAATCTCATCGACGGCCTTGTCATAGCTTTGCTTCTCCAAATGCAGCTTGAAAATCATCTCGTGGATGGTAAGCTTCATGTTATTCTCAATTTCCAATGTGGAAAGCATCAGATTATATCCATCCTCCGTCAGATAGTAAGATGTCCTCTTCACACCCTCGTCCACATAAATGACACGATTTGCAATGTAACTGATATTCATGCTCCTGTAAGCCCTGCCTTCGAAATCATAGCCTTCAAAATACATTGCCTTTCCTTCGTTCGATAAGACGATATTTACAATGAAGTCACCCAGCTTTTTGCAGTCGTCATAAGATAAATTTTTCTGAAAACAGCCTGCATTCAGATTGTCAATATACGCACCGATATCGTCCATTGTACAGCGCTCTTCCCGCAGCGACTGCTCCATAATATATAGCATCACCGCAAAAATCATGTTCATCTGTTCGTCTGTTTTCAGAAAGCCATACTGCTTCCAAGTCTGTTTTGCCATACTGTTCTGAAATAACAGGGCATACATCCCAACATGCTTCATTCTTTTGGAAAACTGCTTTAAAAATTCATACTGCATTTTTATAACCCTGCTCCTAATTATTCTTCAAAGTCCCTGCCGTTGAGTATCTCCTGCGGAATATACCGGTCATGTACAAGAATTTCCCTGATAGCCGCCTGCTGCAGCTTCGAAAAGCAGCCTAAAAACAATCCTTCCATTCTCCTGTTCTGCCCTTCCTTCATAACAGGAAGATTATTAATCCCTATAGCGCCTGCCTTTTCGAGCATCCTTTCATAAGCGGTTTGAAACAAAGAAATGCTGTACCGGCTGCCATATGCCTTGGCAAAGCTTTCATAAATTCCAATTCCCTCATAATCCAAATCGCCAAAATAATATATTCTGTTATCCGCTGCCGCCATATAAGGTTCCCCACTGATATCAAAATCCGAAAAAGCCGCTAAAATTCCCTTTCCAGCACCGTAAATAAGCGTACCGACCGGCTTCTTGCATATCCTGTCGTTTCCCGCAAGCAGATGGCTGCGCATACTGTAAAATGTATCTTTATTTTCAAGAATCAGCAGATTTTGCGGTGTCTGTCTAGTCACGGAATAATATGCAACCGGTTCTGTTGTCCTGTAAAAATTCAGAAATCCAGGTTCCAGCCCGCAACGTTTTAAAATCTTCTTTCCCTGCTCCTGTTTCAGGAATTTTTCCCTGTGCCAAATGTCAAAGCTACGTTCATTTTCTGACATTCGTGTCATATATTTTTTATTTCTGATATAATTGTTCAAAAGAAGAACCCACTGCCTGTCCTCAATATACTGGTCAATATGTACCTGATAATAATCCGTGGAAATAGCAGGCACAATTTCAAAATTAAGTTCGCTGCGGTATTGCGATACATCCTGTTTTTCCTCAATTATCCAGTATTCCCTATAGAGCGCCGGTGATTTCCCGTTAATTCCCGATGCCTTGACCGGCTTTATTTTTTTGTCTTCTATCAATGCAAGTACTTTCGCGTGCAGCGCTTTATATTCCGACAGTCTGTATTTTGCCGCCAGCGCATCCAATTTTATTTTTTTCATTCTGATAAACCCTTTTTCTTCTCCATATCCTTATTCTATTATCCTGTCCGGTTTTTTGCAACAAAATGTTTCCAAACAACAAAGAAAGGGCGCTGTCAACAGACTTCGCACCCTTCGTTATTTGACCAATTAATCTTATGCAAAATTTAAAATTTCATCCTTGGGCTTCTTAGCAGGCGTCACGCTAACCGCATGCAGCACCGGACCTTCCCCGTTGTACTCCTTCCAAAATTCCTTATGAACCGTGGCTGTCACCTGCACCCACTGCTTATTTTCAAGCGCATCACATTTGTCATATTTGCAGGCATATCCCAAAAATGCCATGTCATCGGCGCAACAGGTCATTGCCATTCTGCCCGGCACAAAATAAGTTCCATCACTGCTTTCAGGCTTTAACACCATCGCCACAAACGTAATCTTCTTATCTATATACCGTTCCAAATTGTCCATCGCATCAAGATAAAAAATACCATAGCCGTAATCGTCAAGCTTTAACTCCTCGTCTTTCAAATCATACGGTAAATCTTCCTCAAAAATCTGACTTACTTCCCCATTCCTGTCCTCAAAAATAATTTCCGCCTGCGGATTGACCGCCTTTACGTTGCGTTTAAAGCTGCTTAACTGGTCAATTAAACCGTCGCAGCGATTAAAGATAATCAGCTCCGATTTCCGAATCATTTCCGCCAGCAAAGAACGCATGTTTGTATAGTAGTTTTGGAAGGTTGACGCATCAATTATGGTAATCTGCTGCTCAAGCCGCCAGTGCCATGGCAGCTTGAAATTCTTGAAATTCCACATTCCATTGTACTCGATAATAATGCGCTCCGGCTTGTGTGCTTTCTCAAGCTCTATCAGCTTTGCAGGGTTCATCTCCTTCTCATCCTCCACAAGCTCCACAACCGTATGGCTCTTTTTCAAAACATCGTCGTCATACTCCACTTCCCCTTCCTCGCAAAGGATTAAAAGTGTTGTCCCCTTTGTTTGAAAATAGGGTTGTGACAGCGTAAAGGAAATAAACTCCGTTTTTCCGCTCTCCAAAAATCCATTAATGATATATACTGATTTCATGTCCGGCTCCTTTTACTTTATTTTGCAAACAGCGCCTTTAAGTTCTCCTCATTGAGCTTTGAACCGATGACGCAGATTTTTCCCGTCACCTCAGGCGTCCCCTTGCGCACATTACTTTCGCCCGGTACATAATCAAAGTTCACCCAGGTGCCGTCGCCTGCCGCAACCATTCCCTTGGCACGCAGAATTGCACCGTATGTCTTCTCGTCGTCAAGCTTTTCCAAGATAGTTTCAATTTCCGCCTGCGTGTAAGCTGTAGGTGTCTCAAAGCCCCAGCTGGTGAAAACCTCGTCAGCATGATGGTGATGGTCGTGCCCATGGTCATGACAGCCGCATGTACAGTCCTCGCCGTGGTCATGATGGTGCTCATGCTCCTCATGGTCGTGGTGCCCGTGGTCATGATGATGCTCCTCGTGGTCGTGCCCATGCTCGTCATGCCCATGATGATGGTCGTGTCCGTCATGCTCATGATGGTGCTCATGCTCCTCATGGTCGTGTAACGCAGCCACCTCTGCCATAAGCTCCGCCTCCAAATCCTTCGCGTTTTCGATTGTCTCAAGGATTTTCTTTCCGTCAAGCTCCTCCCACGGTGTCGTGATAACTGTTGCCTTATCATTGTGCTCCCTGATAATCGAAAGCGCAGTGTTAAGCTTGCTTTCGCTGATATCGGCAGTCCTGCTCAGAATAATCGTACCCGCGTGCTCAATTTGGTTCAGGAAAAACTCTCCGAAGTTCTTCGCATACATCTTGCACTTATTTGCGTCCACAACCACAACCGCACTGTTAAGTTCAACCTGTGCCTGCGTATCCACGTTCTGCACCGCGCGCATCACATCCGAAAGCTTACCCACACCTGAAGGCTCAATCAAAATCCGCTCGGGCGCATACTTCTCAATCACTTCCTTTAAAGAGCTTCCGAAATCCCCCACAAGCGAACAGCAGATGCATCCGGAGTTCATCTCTTTGATTTCAACGCCCGCCTCCTTTAAAAAGCCGCCGTCAATGCCAATCTCACCAAACTCGTTCTCAATCAGCACCACCTTGGAAGCGTCGAGCGCTTCCTCTAAAAGCTTTTTAATCAGTGTTGTTTTTCCTGCTCCCAAAAAACCGGAAAAAATATCTATCTTTGTCATTATAATCCTTCCTTTCCAAATCTTAGGTTCTTTTATTAATCTCTAATTTTTTATAATACCACAAATATTCACCTTTTTCCATAAATGCAGTCTTAATTTTCAATTAAAAGAAAATAAAATCCATATTCAAATCTGCTCCCCCTGTGTATACCATTCCAAATCCTGCGCCGCAATTTTCTCATAATGGTCTGCGCCTTCCTCCGTCCTTAAATATACATTGCGTATTCCTGCCTGAATAATCATGCGCGCACACAAAGGACACGGTTTCGCCTTATGCACCGACAAATCGTCCGGATTGACACCCGCCAAATACAAATCAGCCCCTATAGTCTGTTCCCGCGAACAGTTTAGGAGCGCGTTTGCCTCCGCGTGCACGGCGCGGCAAATCGCATAGCCCTCTCCCTTATGCATATTTTTCTTAATCCGCGAGCATTCCCCTATGTCACAGCAATTCTCAAACCCTCTGGGCGAACCGTTATAGCCCGTGGAAATCACCGCATCATCCTTCACAATCACTGCCCCGTATTTCCTCTTGATACAGGTGCTTCTGTACGCAAAATTCTCCGCGCAGTTTAAATACGCATCCGTCTTTGAAATCCGTTTGTTTTTCTCCGGTTTTACCATGTAAATCCTCCCGTTTTATTCCTTATCCGTGTAATCATTTCATCTAATCATTTGTCCAATTCCCCATACTCTTTCGTTATCAGCGAAACGGGGAGACTGTAAGAGACCTGCGCCTCCCTGACTCTGGCATCCTTCGAAACCTCCCCGCCCGAAAGCATCCCCAAAAGACACCCAGTCGCGTCAAACACACCGCCGCCCGACATTCCTGCCCTGGAATAGCAATTCGTCTTTAAAACCTTTGTATTAAAAACAGGCTCATAAGCAATCCCCAAAACCGTACCTGTCGAAAAGTGTTCCTTATCTCCGTTCAAATCGGCACCAATCTGCAGCACGGGCTGCTGTGTGAGCATATCCGCATCATCCGAAAGCCCCTCCGCCAAAACCGCCTCATAAATATCCCTTAGAATGTTTGCTGTCACGTTTTTACCGTCTATCTTCAGAAAACCGACATCATACTGCTGGGAATACCCCATAATCTCAGCGTCCGCACATTCCCCATTACAGAACGTTACCTGCGCCTTTACGTCTTTCATAAGCAAGTGCTTACTTGATGCAATCACAATATTATCGTCATTTATTTCCCATACGATACCACTGCCGGCAGAGTCCTTCACCACTACCTTCACAATGCTTCGCCTTGCGAGCTGATATACTATCTGCATCCTTACATCCTCCATTTGACCATTGTCCGTAAGCCGCGACAAAACCCCCATATGCATTCCTGATATAAGCGTTCCACAATATAATCCGTTCCATGATGTCATATTTAAAATGACTGCCATTACTAAAAAAATGGCAGCCGCCACTAAAAAACTCTTAAAAAGCCGTTTCACGTTCCTCCTCCACGCCGTTGTCACAGCCTCTGTATCTGTTTTACCCAAAATATACTGTATTTCAAAAGGGATTTCTTTTGTTATTTTTAATTTTACCACATTTCCGTCAAAATAGCACTACAAACAACTTTAATATTTTCCTTATTGATTACAGGGCACTGTCCGGACGGGCAAATACAGATACCAATGGTTCTGTCAACAGAACGGATGCCGCAACCGTCACCACCGAAATAGCAGCATTTGCTTTCAGTCTGACTGCCACCATTTTTTCCAGTTTGTCAAGATTCCGCTCTCCACGGTAAAAACCGAGCATATGTGCACCCCCATAGGAATAGCCTATATAAAGGGAACTTACAGACATCAGCACATACATGATGATTATAACAGCTGCAGAATTCAGAGGGAATTTTATCTGTCAATTTTTCCAAATATTGTCGCTCCTTCAATATATAAATCTCCATTCAGCCAACTCCCTTCCGCTTCAAAGCTTATTGGCTGCCCAACGGAAATATCAGGGTTTTGGATAAAATTGTACGGATATTCTACCCATTTTGTACCTTGAGGATGCAGCATGGAAACTTCAACCGTACCATAATTACTGGTATACATGCCTCTTATTAATACTATATCTGCTTTTCCATCCCCTGACAGTTTGCCTGTGACAGCCATTGAACCATAATACCTGTCATAGTCCTTTATAGCAGTATTACAACGCATATTGCCCCAAACAGAACCGCTGTCATAAATATTGGCAAAGCGCAAAAGCCTTGAAAATCTCGGTATGGATTATGTGGATTTGTATTGTTCGGTGAGGTATGGAACAGAGAGGAAAAACTTTCTTTAAGGGACCGGTCCCTTGTGACGGTGGTATCTTTAATGACGCAGGGGCTGGAATGGATGGAAGTGGTGGATGACGGCTCCTATGGCTTGTTGAAACAAGAAAGGAGCAGGCCTTTATGGACCCATAGAAAGACTTTTCCAAGAGGGTCCAGCCCATCGGAGTACTGGAATCACCATAAAAAATCAATACCGCGGCTACCACGATTCCTGCCAATACTGTTTTTCTTCGCATGATGATACCTCCTGTTATCCTTTTTCCTATTGCAATGCTTCCAGTCCCCTAATCCAATCAGCTACTTCTTCATCCGCTTCTGAAACACTCCCCATAGGAACATGCAGGCCATCTTCAACAATATCCGCATCTGGAAGCATTTCCTTAAGCGTCCCGATGTTTCTGGAAAAACCGCTTCCTGCAAAAAGGGATAACTGTCTTTCCCGAAAAATCATACTCATCCAAAAAGCTGTAGACCGGTATGGGCATATCATACCTCCATATTGCGTGTCCAGATTGATACAAATATTTCTTGGGTGCTATCGTTTTTACATTTACCGTAAATGCCCTAAAATCAACACTTTTCAAAAAGGCTGATGCACTCAAATAGGCGGTTATCGTTATTTTTTGCACCCAAGGGATTACTGCGGTTTTTAGTCATCCCTATCAACTGGAATTTTTTTAACACTGTGCCATTTCTCTTTTCTTCCAACATATGAACCCATACACGTCATTAAGAAAAAATATCAAAAAATTTACAACCACCGGAGTATACCCCGGCTCCTTTATCGACGCGAGAGTCCATAAAATAATCAGCACAATGTCATTCGATGCATATCCCAAAGCATAATAGGAAGACCGTA
>DKYC01000125.1:0-191 GCA_002492295.1 Lachnospiraceae bacterium UBA7110 | reverse complement strand
ATGCGGCAAAAAAACTTGTTACTACCGAAACGGTACTAAATATCAGATTCGGAGTGTTAAGTTCTTTTAGCAGTACGTAAAATACAATCGTCACTGCCGCATTGCAAAGGACAAGAATACCTATCCCTTTTCTTGTAATTTTTCGTATTTCCACTACTCCGCCACTACTGTTTCTCGCATTTTTCAGCCAT
>DKYC01000026.1:16961-17604 GCA_002492295.1 Lachnospiraceae bacterium UBA7110 | reverse complement strand
CTCCGCTTAGTTTTATTTTGTTGTCTGTTATGCTGTCGGCTTTCGTTTTGAAGCTCCCTCTCAATGTTCTTTTTGTTGTGGCTGATTATCTCAGCATACGCTAATTTTGTGGCGGTCTCGGTCTTTTCCTTGCCAATACTGTGCATACACTCCTTTAATTCGGGATGCTTCGATAAGCTGTTCTTATGCTTCTTATCGTATTTTATTTTCGCATATTCTTTGAAGTCTGGAATGGCAAACCGGTTTGATGGGCAAAGCATATTTTTATATTAATTGCAATTTCAAATAGATTGTGTTTCTGTGAAATAGCCATAATTTTATGGAAGAAAAAGTGGATAAAAAAGAACAATAGGTATAGTAATGTGGAATAATAGGTAAATTGACGATTTATGCGATAAAATGTAAAATAATTTTATGTAATGGAACGGCAGTAAAATTTTAATAACAGCATAAAAATATATTTGAGTTGGTGCATGGATTATTTGCCTGAGGGAGGGAAGAAATGAACAAAAAAGAATTAAAGGATGCCTTAAAAGAATTATATATGCTGTATCAATTTCTTTTGGAAAGAGAAACAGAGGACATGCTTGTTTTCAGTTATCGTGTAGGGTATTTTCATAATGCGGAGATTGTTTTACTGGAA
>DKYC01000026.1:0-16677 GCA_002492295.1 Lachnospiraceae bacterium UBA7110 | reverse complement strand
GTTTTACTGGAAGATAATGAAGCCTGTAGGAAATTAGCTGGGGAAATAGAAAAAGAGTACAAAGAAATAGAATATAATCATGTTGTTATAAACCCTTTTAAAAATATACAAGAGACGCATGATAACTTGTTTAATGCCTTTTTTTCACGAAAAAGTTCTCAAAAACGGTTACAATTGGAATATGAAGGGTTTTGTAGAAAGAAAACAGAAAAACTTTTAAGTGAATATGTTTATATTCCCTGTTGTTACCGGAATGGAAAAGGGGAAGAGTGTAGGAATTTAGTTAATAATGTAGTAAAGAGTGCTGAAGAAAGAGAAGCAAGATTAACGATTTTGGAAGCAGCAGCCGGTTATGGAAAGACTTGTACAGCATATGAAATATTAAATGAATTTTTAAAAAGTCAGCATGAAAAAATTCCTTTGTTTATAGAACTTTCTAAAAATCGTACGGCAAGGGTATTTCGTCATGTTTTATATGATGAAATTGATAAAAAATTTACTCAGCTTTCTTATAACGTTGTTATTCAAGAAATTAAAAATGGACGCCTGCCTCTGATTATTGATGGATTTGACGAGTTGATTGAACAGAATAAAACTAAAAAAGTGCAGAACGCGGAGGAAGAAATTGATGAAAGTTCTTTGACATTGTTATCAACAATTGCCGAATTGTTAGGAAATGATTCCAAAGCATGGGTTTTATTAACAACAAGACGAAGTGCTATTTTTACAGGAGACATTTTTGATGAATGGGTAATTTCCCATTTAGGAGAACATTGTATCATAGATCGCATGCAGATACAGATTCCTTCTTTAAATGAGTGGATTGATTATGACAGATATGTGTTAATACAAAATAATAATATTGATATAGAAAATCTGTCGAATCCAGTTTTATTAACTTTTATTAGGAATGTAAAAATAGATGAATTTAAGGAGATTATTGAAACTGCTGATACGATATTGGCTAAGTATTTCAGCCTGCTTCTTACGAGAGAATTGGAAAGACAGAATCTTGAATTTACAGAAGAAGAGTTGCATTTTGTTATGAAACAGCTTGCGGCAGAGTTTGTTCGATATGATATGAAATCAGAAACAATAGAGTTTATTCAGGATTTATTACAGGAAATTCTCGGAGAGGATTTACTGCGGTATAGGATTCGTTACAAGGAAAAACATCAGACCGAAGAAGGAATACTATCAGCATCTGAATATATAAAGAGAGTATCACACAACTATTTGTTGGATCGTATTTCTGCTAATAATAATCAAATTGGTTTTGTCAATGAATTTATTTTTGGCATTTTGGTTGGGGATGCAGTCAGGGATGGAATTTTAAAAGGCGAGGAATTACAAGAGAGGGAGAGTTTTATTGATATGTCTGCAACTGCTTTTGCAGTGCGGGAAGAGAGTGTAAGGAAAGATTACTATGATAAAATAAAGAATTCTCTGACATATGTTTCTGATATCAGCCGATTAAATTCAGAGATGTGTTTGCTGCATGAGAATGGTAGTGATTATGTAGGTGGATATTTTAGAAGCTTTTATTTTAAAAATGATTTTTATTTTTGTATGGGGTATAAGTTTACGGATTGTACATTTGATACATGTACCTTTGACGGGTGTAAGATACAAGCAGAAGTATTGGTTGACTGTAAATTTGTAAATTGCCAATTTTATAATGCCGATATTGAGGGCATACCGAATGAAAATCTAATTTTTATGGGCTGCGAAGGTTACGAAAAACTGCAAAGCTTGCGGGCTTTTATAGCAAATGAAGCAACCCAAGAAGATGAAGAGGATAACTATGAAAAGTTGGTATTAGAGCAGTTTTGGAAGCGAGGATATGATAGAGCAGAGCTTCGCAGAGCGTACAGTGCTTTGTTTCGTGGCTTTAAGAATAATGAGTATGTGTATGTGCAAAATGCAATTAATTCTCTTTTGAAAAAGGGATTGATTAGAGAACTGAATATATGCTATGAGCTGAACATGTCACAAATGGGAGAGATATGCCGGATTTTAGGAAGGGATACTAGAGTATAACATATAAAAGAGGAGGTATAAATGCAGTATTGCCTGCATTTTGGGAAAAATATGTTAGAATACGAAAAATTAAAAGAAAAAATCGAACCGATTTTAAAAGAAATTACGATTGAAAGAGAATTACAGGAACAAATTGAGCGGCGCTTGGGTGGTATTGGTATGTATTATCATATCTTTGCAAGGGTAAAAAGTGCTGATTCATTATGCCAAAAATTAATTATTAAGGATAAAGAATATAAGAAAAAAAATAAGAATTTACAGGATTTAATTGGAATAAGGATTGTTTTGTATTATGCAGATGATATTTCGATATGTCGAAAAATTATAGAATCTTTATTCCATGTCCGTACAAATGATTCAGCGATAGATACTCTTAAAATAGATGAGTTTAAGCCGGTACGATTGAATTTAGTGTGTGATATACCCAATGGAGACGATGAAGATTATATCAGAAGAATACCCGAAGAATTATGGCGGGACTATCGTATTGATAAGACGTTTGAAGTGCAAATTCGTACAATTTTTTCAGAGGGATGGCATGAAGTAGATCATGATATACGCTATAAACATACACAGGAATGGAAAAATCCTGATTACTATGATTTCAATAGAAAGCTGAACGGTATAAATGCAACGTTGGAAGTGTGCGATAGTACTATTATTAGTATATTAGAGTCTTTGGCGTATCAATGCTACAAAAAAGGTAAAATTATAGAAATGTTTCGATATAAACTGCGAATTCATATGGGACAGGAAAATTTAAATCCAAAATTGCAGCAAATACTGGAAAATGATAAAGAACTGTTGAAAAAATTTTATCGATTGGAAAGGGAAGAACTTTTGCGTGTATTATCTGACTCTATATTTTCCGTCATTCCTTGTAAATTGAACAATATTATATTTATTTATAATGCATTACGAATAGAGAATGATTTTATTAATCAGATTATACCGGTACGTATTGAAGATTGTGTGAGGCAATGGAAAGAGCAGCATAATGAATAGGCTAAGAAAGACAAAGTTGGTGTGCTTATGGATGACTTTGGAATCGCTGGAATATGCTGGTTACATAAGCGGTTGACATATGGTGTATGCGCTCAAATTTATCTTAAAATGTCCTAAAAAATTTGGGTAAAATACATGAAATGTGCATAAAAATGCGTAAAAATATTGTAGTTTTGTGCAGTTTGAATTATAATATATTTGTATGGGACCGCAGTTGTACCGCTTTTGCATACATGGATTTCGCGTGTTTGCTTAGGAAGACGTCTTTGGGGGCGGCGTATACGGGTGGCAGCGAGCCAGCATGTATTGGCTTACATGTTATGTATACATATTGGTATTGGTATGACGACAGGGCGGACAAAATAAAAACATTATGAAAAAGGAGAAGTGAGTCCAATGAATAATTTAAAGGAAAAGAAATTGGATAACAAAGGTTTCTCCCTTGTGGAGTTAATCATTGTTATCGCGATTATGGCAGTGCTGATTGGTGTGCTTGCACCTCAGTATTTGAAGTATGTTGAGAAGTCAAGAAAGTCGGCTGATGAAGATAACTTCCAACAGATTATTTCGGCTGTACAGGTGTATTACTCTGATCCTGTTCATACGTTACCGTCAGTTACTACTGATACAAATTATGATGTAACGGTAGTTAGTGGTAAAATAACAGCTTCTAGTATTCCAACAGAGATTAAAGATGCTTGTACAGATGCTGGCGTTACTTTGGAAAATATAACAATAAAGTCATCAGCATATCAGAATGTGGTTTTAAGATTTACTGTATCTGCTGATGGCACAACTAAGTTTACAGCATCAGATGAGAATTTAGCAAAGGCATTAGCAATAGCAAAGCATTAATGAAGCATTTGACATTGAAAGGACACCCCATGCTCCCAACTATACTTTTCTCAATCATCATATTCCTCTACGGAATCACAATCGGCAGTTTCCTCAACGTATGCATCTGCCGGTTACCGAAAAAAGAAAATATAGTCACAACAAGAAGCCACTGCACAAGCTGCGGAACCCAATTGAAATGGTATGACCTTATCCCCCTTTTCAGTTGGGTGGCTTTGGGAGGAAGGTGTCGTAACTGTAAGGCACGGATATCCGTTCAGTACCCGATTATCGAGGCACTGAACGGTGTCTTATGGCTTACCATATTTTTCGTCTATGGCATATCCATTGAGACGGCGCTCTACTGTATTATGGCGAGTGCGCTTCTTGCACTTTCCGTCATAGATTTTCGGACATACGAAATCCCGTTTGGGTTTAACTTGATTATTGCAGCGCTTGGGCTGATACGTGTACTGACAGACTTACCGAACTGGACAGGATATGTTATCGGCTTTTTTGCAGTCAGCGCACCTTTGTATCTGCTCTATCTGATTACAAAGGGACGGGGTATCGGCGGCGGTGATATCAAGCTGATGGCGGCGGCAGGACTGCTTTTGGGATGGAAGCTTGTGATTTTGGCATTCGTGCTTGGGTGTGTTTTGGGTTCCGTTATCCATGTAATCCGCATGCGCATTTCGTCTGCAGAGCATATGCTTGCAATGGGACCGTATCTTTCGGCGGGGATTTTTATCGCTGCGCTTTGGGGTGAGAAAATGCTAATGTGGTATCTTCACTTTTATGCATAATATTTATGCATAATAACAAAATTTAACTAAATATACGAATTGATTAAGATGAAGTGACGCGCTTATTTCTTATGCTCCCGGCTCTTTTGCGGCGGAGGTATAGGAAATCAGCGCAAAAGAAGCAAATGGAGGGAAAAACAAATGGCAAAAGTGTTGAGCATAGAGGTTGGTTTTTCGACGGTTAAGATTGTCGAAATGGACTACCAGAAGAAAAAACCAAAGGTATACCGGTGTGTGGACACCAAGACGCCGGAGGGGGCAGTCCGGGACGGTTATCTCAATCCCGTTAAGATGGAAGCGTTAAAGGAGCAAATCCGTGACGCTTTGCGGGAGCATAAAATCCGTACAAAGCGTGTGCTTTTTACCGTCTTTTCGACAAAGATTATCAGCCGTGAGATTACGGTTGCGTCAGTCAAGGAGCATCAGATCGGTGCGTATATTGAATCCAATCTCAACGAGTATTTTCCGATTGATTTAAGTGATTATAAAATTGCCCATTTTGTGATTCAGACCTACCGTGACGGGGATAATGCGGGGAAACATAAAGTGCTTGTCATGGCGGCGGAAAAAGAGCTGATAGCAGGATATGAAAAGCTTGCGGAGGCATTAGGGCTTTTTATTGCAGACATTGATTATATAGGCAATTCGGTCATTCAGGCAACGAAGCTTAATGCCGGTTCGGAAGCCATTATGACGGTGAAGATTGAGGACGAGAATGCGCTTGTCACCATTCTTAGGCAGGGCATGATGATGATGCAGCGTACCGTCAATTATCAGGTGGGGCATATGGATGATGACGTTCTTCCCGAAAAGGAGGAACGTTACAGTATATTGGCTGGAACAGTCACACGACTGGTGGATTTTTATTCGGCAAACAATGAGGACAGCAGGATTTCGCAGATTTATATTATCGGCGACGGTTCGCGCGACTGGTCCATCACGGATCTGATGACGGAGCAGACGGGGATTCCAAGCCGTTTTTTGGAGAATGTGCGTGCCTCGACGATTACGCGCCGTGCGGATAACAATATGATTAATGTATTCGCGGCGGCAATCGGTGCGGGTGTCTCAAGTGTGGGCTTTGACGCGGAGAAGGAGAAGGAGCGGCATGAGACAAACTATGTTTCCGCGAGCGTGCTGGTTATCCTTCTGTTTATCGTGCTGATTGCGGCAGTGCTTTCGATGGCGCTGGTTCCATACAACATGGCGCTTGTGGAGCAGGATTCTTTGCAGCGGCAGAAAGAGCAGCTGGAGCCTGCGAGAGCGGTTCATGACCAGTATCTCGGGCTGAAGGACTTTATCGAGCAGATTCGGTATGGCAATAAGCTTACGGAGCATTTTAATGACGGGATTGTGGATTTTTTTGAAGAGCTTGAGGAGAAGCTGCCGGCGGATGTTGAAATGACGGACTTTTCGTCTGACGACGAGCAGTGCGTTATGACAATCCGTGTGGGAGATAAGGAGACTGCGGCAGGCATTATCAAGATGCTGCGTGAGTTTGAGTCGCTTGAGAGCGTGACGGTTGAGAGTCTGATTGAGGAGGTTACCGAGGATACGCTGGAGGGCATTATGGAGCAGACTGCACTTGGCAATGAAGTGAAAACGGTTAATTTTACGGTAACGTGTACATACAGGGCTGAGGTCTTGACACCGCCTGTGCCTTCCGTACAGCCTTCTGCCCCTGAAGGCGCTGCGGATGCGGCAGCAGCCGGAACGACGACGGAATAAGGGGGGAGAATTGAAATGGCTAAGGAAAAGAAAGTGAAAGAAAAAAAAGTAAAGGATAAGCAGGCAAAGGAATCCAAATCGATAAAAAATTATTTTAACCAAAAGACGTTTTTGGGCGTGACACTTGTCGGCGTACTGATTCTTGCCATGATTTATGTGTTTGTGTACTTGGACTTTACGCAGAAAACGGAGGAGCTTGAAAAATCCAATATGGAGCTTGCCGCGTCCGTGCGGGAACTTGAGGAATACAACACAAACATGGAAGCGTATAAGCTTGAGATTGAGGAAATCAAGGCGGAAATCAATTCGATTTTGGATGCATATCCTTCTGACACGCGCGAGGAGGATGCGATTATGCTTGCAGTGGAGCTTGGAGAGCGTAATACAATTGACTTTGATGCGATTAATATGGAGGAGAAGGAAGGCGTTTATACGGTGGAGCCTTATCTTGTCACGGCAGCGGCGCTCGATGGGCTTGACGAGAGTTTGGTCTTTACACAGAAGCATGCTGTTTATGTAAACCAAACGACTTATAAGGAGTTAAAGTCGGTCATCCGTCAGATTTATGAGTCGGATAACCGGATTGGGATTGACAATATTGTATATACGAAGAATGAGGAATACGGTGTCCTTGAGGGAAACATTGATATTTATTTTTACGGTCTTGCGGGCAGTGGCAAGGAGTATAAGGCTCCTGACATTACACAGTATCCTGCCGGAACGGATGACCCGTTCCGCTCGGAGGAGATTGCAAGGCAGATGGCGATGGATATGCTGAATGAAATGACTGGCGAGGGTGAAGAAGACGGAGCTGAGGAAAATGCGCAGTAGAAAGATGTTGCTTGGGAAAAAGCTGAATAACAAGGGAATGTCTTTGGTTGAGGTGATTATCGCGATTACGATACTCGGTCTTGTTGCGGTGCCTGTGCTGCATTCCATGACGACGGCGATGGTTTATAATCAGAAGGCTAGAATCCGGCAGGAGATGACGCTCACGGCGGAGAGTATTATGGAGACGTTTAAGGGGTATGACCTTGAGGAGCTGAAGGCGCGGTTTACGCCAGGCGGTACGGGAATTGAGGGAGTGCATTATCAGGATGCAACGCCGGGGCATTCGGGATATAGTTTTTCAACCGTACCGAAGCTGATTGGGACAGAGACTGCGGACGAATATACATTTTGCATTAACGATATGGAGGCTGAAAACGGGCAGCTGTATGATGTGACGCTTACGGCGACGCCAAACAGTGTCGAGAAGGTTATGGAGATGGAAAACACGGAGACAACGCGTGATGCCATATTCCAGGGTGACAGGGACTATGATAAGAATGCCGTTCGAAAGATGAAGGACGATTTTCGCAGTTATATGACGCAGCTGGAGGGGGCTTTTGAAAGTGACGCGGTTGTAAAGATTAACGATACGGTAACTTCCGTGCAGGGAAATATTGATAAGCTTTATGATGAAAGCACAGCGGGCATCTATGTGGGAAATTATCTTCATTTGAATGAGAGGACGCTTACGTTTGAGATTGCCGCGGACGGAGATGATTACAAGGTGACTCCGAAGATGACATACAGCTATTTTTTGAAGGATTATCCTTATTATGTCAAGGAAGAGACAGAATCAAGGTCGGATGAATATGATGGTGCCGACCCGCCGTCGGGTAATACGGAGGAATCTATCGGCACGAGTAAGACGCTTGACCGATTTCCGGCAGACGGCAGTTTCCTTACATATACGGTGGACATTTCTGCTACCTGTCCGGACGGATATATTTATAAAAACAAGAAAGAGGCAGGACTGAACAGGCTGATGGTTTATTACTATCCGCAGTATAATCTTGAGCCGGGGCATGATAAAATTGTGGTTGACAATCAGGCGAATATTACGGATTTCCAATGTTATATCTTAAAGCAGCGTGCGGCGGATATCAATGAAAGTACCACAAAAATTAAGGAGAACAGTTATCAGGCAAGTGTGGAAATAAAAAATTCGGCATCCGGTTTTGAGGTATTCCACAATTTTGATGATAATATAGCGGACGGAAGTTCGACAACGGCACCGTCGATTTCAGGGACGTATGACAATGCATACAGTTATACAAAGCTGGTGTCAGGTACAACAACGCCGGAGTTTGTGGCAAAGTATGAGGAACAAGAGGTGCTTTCCTATAAGATTGAGCTTAAGGTGGAGCAGGGCGGCAGGGAGATTACGAAGCTTGAAAGCACGATGAGTGAGAAAATAAAATGAAAAATCAAAGATTTTTCATTTGCATATTTGTGCAAAGACACAAATTCGCGTATCGAAAAGGAAGTGTGGTGAAGGTGTGATGAGGTTGAAACTGAATAATAAGGGAGCTGCGCTTATATCTGTTTTGGTTGTAACGACCTTTGTCACGATTATTGCAACGACAATGCTTTATATGGCAGCAATGAATTATCAGCAGAAGCTGACGGATTATCAGAACAAACAGAGTTTTTACGGGGCGGAGAAGGCGCTTGACGAGCTCAAGAGTATTTTGGTCGGGGATGTGCAGGAGGCATATGTCAAGGCTTACAATAAGACGACAAGGCAGTTTTTGGTTTTAAAGACGGCACAGGCGCGCAATGAGTATTTTCAGGATGCGTTTATCCATGAGCTGAATGAGAAGTGGGAAACGCGGGTGAGCACAGGCGGCGACAATCTGACGGCAGTCCGTTCGGTTATGACGGGGGCTTATGCCACGGAGGCGGACAGCATTTACAGGGTTTTGGATTATGGTGTGTATGAGACGACGACATCAACGGGAACTGCAAAAAAATTTGCGTTGAGAGGTGTGCAGACAAAATATACATCCGGTGCATTTACTACGTTTATTTATACGGATATCTGCCTGGAGCCTCCACAGATTGATTGGTCAGACACATACAGCAATGCAGGGGACTCCGTGACGGAGGCAGTGGAACGGGATACGATTGCATTTACTGATTATGTATATTATGTAAACTGGCGCAAGGCGGACTATGATGAAGGGGCTGCGGGCGGATATGACAATATTGAGGGTATTGGAACGAAGGTTTCAAGTCCTTAAACGGTTTAGACGTAAGAGAGGGGGAAACCACGGCTTATGAAAAAACTGAATAATGACAATCGCGGATTTTCACTGGTTGAGATGATTATCGTTGTTTCGATTATGTCGGTGATGATTGGTGTGATAGGCTATGGATTATCCTTATCAAGCGGAAAACCCGCGGAGCAGTGTGCAAAGAGACTTAGTGTGGCGATTTCCCACGGGCGTACGGCAACAATGGGGAAATACCGGAACGTGATTACCGTGAAGAAAGAAGATGACGGCAGGCTGACGGTTACGGAGGACACTTATATTAAGATTTATGATGATGGCTCGACACCTCCTGACACAAGCCAGCGAAAAAGTCTGGTTGGTGCGAAGGATGTGCTTGTGGAGTATAAAATCGGTACGGGGGATTACGTACCTTTGAACAATGGCAGTTCGATTGAGCTCCGGTATGACTCGGGAAGCGGCGCGATGAAGAAAACGGCAAACAGCGGTGCGGATTATTATACAGGGTTCCGCATTTCGAAAGCGGGAAAAGTGTGGTATGTGAAAATGGAAACGCTTACAGGGAAGGTGAGTGTTTCGACAACTGAGACTTAACGGGATTTTTGCGGGGAATGGATTGGGAAAACAACGTTTGTTTGGGAAAGAGTTGGTTATTATGATGAAAAGGATTTTGAATTTGGTCATGCATAAAACGTATAAGGACAACAGGGGACTGTCGCTGGTGGAGGTGCTGTGTGCCGTGGCAATCCTGGCGCTTGTGACAGGTGTTATCGGAAGCGTGATTGTTATCAGTACGCGTACATACAGGCGTGGAATTTCGGAGACGAATATTCAGCAGGAGGCACAGCTTGCGGCGAATAATATCGGAAATATTGTAAAGGATGCGTGCAGTGTCATTTACGGCGAGAGCGGCGCACAGTATATTAAAAACGGCAAGGAGCTTATGAGTAATGACGATACTACTCCGAAGATGCAGGCGACGGGTTTTACGGAGCTGTCGATTATCACGAATGAAAAGATACAGTATACGATGACGTATGATGAGGGTCAAAAGAAGCTCCTTTATCAGGAGTTTAATACGGATAGCGGTTCACCGCGGACAGATCCGGAAATTATGGCGACGAATATCGTTGACTTTAAGGCGGATACGACGGATTTCGAGAACAGCAAGACGATTAAGCTGTCCATGAAGGTTGAGGACAGTGATACGAACAGAAGCATTCCGATGGAATATACAATGACTTCCAGGAACGGAGACGGGGAAGGCGGGGAATATGTGATTAATACGGCAAGTGTGGTTATCATTTTCCTTGAGGATGACGTGGTATTGGTTCCGGGAGAGACATATCAGATTCCGCTTTCCGTAACGGGTAAGCTGAATGAGGGCGGTTTGGAATGGGAAAGCGTGACAGGGCTTACTGCCGGTGCGCTTACGATGGATTATGCTGAGGTGACGGTTCCGGTTGATTCTGACGGCACGCCTGCTTCCTTCACGATTAAGACGAAGGATAAGGACGGGGACGGTAATCCAAAGGATACGGCATCCTGTAATGTTTTTGTCAGAAAGGTCAGCGGAGTGGCAGTGAGCCATTCGATTGACACGAAAAATTCACGGGGCGGAATGCTTGAGACGGCGGGGACGGTATATACATTTAATGCGAATATTTCCGGAAGTGAGCTGACGAAAAGGGTTGCGTATGCGTATGACAGCAATTATAAGACGGCGCAGGCGGTTGTATGGAGCTGGGAGCTTACGGCAGACGGCGTTACATATAAAAGGGATTGGACTTGCAGCCAAAATGCTGATGGAAGATATGAGTTTACGGAAGGTACGGATGGCAATCAGGCGAAGTTTGACGAGTATATCAGTGTTACATTAAATAAGGAGGATGCAATCATCCCTCAGCTTATTATGAAGATTGAGAAGGATATGCCGGCTGATTTTGTCCTTAGGGTGAGGGCAACGTCAAAGCATGCGCTTGGAGTGAATAAGGCGGATTCGGCATATGGTGATAAAGATGATGCAATGTACTTCGGCGAGGATGTGGTGAAGCCGAGGGAAACGATTGTCAATAACAATCTTGAGATTATCTTGGAGCCGCAGGAAACGGGGACGGTTCATCTTGGCATGAAGGGCGGACTTACCAGTGATGTGACGTTTGATTATTATGATGCGACGGATTTGTATGATTCAGGCTCAAATACAAACGGTACGCGGGCAGTTTATAATGGGACAGATGATACGGTTGGGATTACGCTAGGAAAAGATGAGAAAGGAAGCGGAGCGCTTGGGGCGGATCCGTATACGTTTACGATTGATGTGCTTGTAAGCGGCGTGAAGAAATCGACAATTATTGTGCATGTGTGCAGGGTGGATGTGCTCTCGATTGAGGTGTTTGATAACTATCACGTGGAGGATGGAAAGGATCCAGACAAGAATCCGACATATGATTTTCGTGCAAGATTTAATGTGGCAAACGGTATCAATGATGCTATTATGCAGAAGGCGATTCGGCATTTGATTCAGTATAAAGAGGATGGAACGCCTGATAAAGAGGTGGTAAAAAACACGCTTTCGTCAAGAATTACATGGGAGCTTTTTGACCACAGCAAGAGTAGTTCGCAACCGAAGATTAGCGGTTCTGTTATATGTCTTGCAGGTGTCGGCGCGAGTGACAAGGGCAAGATTATACAGATTTCAGGGACTGATTATAAGAAGGAAAAAAATGATTATTATAAGGTAGAGAATATAAAGCCTTCCCGAATTGAGCAGAATCCTGACGGTTCGTGGTATATCAAGCAGCTTCCGGAAATTGATATTGCATTGAAAAGCAGTATGCTTCCTGCAAATCATGAGCTTAAGATTACGATAGAGGCATTGCATCCGCTTGGTGCAGATGGGGGAACGCAATATAATAAGACAAGTGAGTCTTATGGTGAGGCGAAGGACAGCGTATCCGTTAAGGGTGAACTAACAATGGATACACCTACGTCAGTGATTGTCGTTGAGCCGAATCAGGGTACAAATGATCCTGCGCAGTCCGATGTAGAAATGGTGGTGCCAATTCAGGTGCATGGCAGTGCAGTTTTCAAAATGGAAGCGAAGATTTCAGGCAACAGCAGTAAGGACACGAAGCTTTCAAACTATCCGAATGCGAATGACAGGAACGGTAACAGAAACCCGTATATGTCAAGCAACGCTACCAGCGCGGGGCAGATGCGTACATGGTATATGGGACTTTTGATTGGCAAGGATGAAAAGGGTGACAGCAATGGGCGAATTCAGGTACATATTGATGCATATAATTCACAGAAAACAATTATCGCTTCGGCGGATTTTGATTTGGGCGTAAGACGTGTTGACAAGATTGATGTTAAAGTGGCGGATAGCAAGAAGATAAGCGATGTCAATAAAGAAGGAAGTACGGTGAAGCTGGATGCCTTTCCGAAGGGACGTGGCAGCAATGGCACAGAGTTCTATGATATTCAAAAGGATAAAGACGGAAATATTTGCAGGTGGGAGAAGGAAGGACATGGTGAGTACAAAGAACCGTATCCGATGGAATGGAAAATGGTGATTAACGGTACGGAGAAGTCTTTGGCGGACTGGACGGAGTACATTGACGTGGAGGAGAGCGTGAAGCCTAAGACGGCAACTGTGCCTGATAAGAATAAGGGGACGGTTACGTTTAAACTCAAACAACAGCTTCCGAACGGCACAAAAATCAGGGCATATTCCCTTCATGCACGCGGTAAGGTGGGGGATACGAAGTATAATAAGTCGGGTAAAGATTATGATGAGGTGTATGGGGAGATTGTAATCGGTGATGAGTTTATTGTTCTTGATGATACAAACTTTAAACGTGGCAATGATAATTTACAAACATTGCCTGTTACAGTGACATATACTGATGAGTGGCGCATGAAGTATGCGGATGATCCGTTGATTGAAGATAGGGGAAATATCAAACAAAGGAACTTTATGCATTATAGAGAGGAAGGTGGGGACTGGAATCCATATCATAAGACAGTTGAAGAAAGCAATACGATTAAGATAAATGCAAGTGAGTCATATTTATTCAGACCGGATAAGGCTTATGAGGTTGAGTATATCAATGCTGTAATAAATCCGGATAAAAAGATTTTATATTGGCCTCATGATAAGTCGCTTCTTTCATCATCAGGTTTTGAGGGTTATACTCAGGGCTGGAAAGATTCAGAAGAATCCACGCCAAAGAAAGACTATATGAACAGATACAAAATTAATGCAGCGACATTATGTTTTGCTGATCCCAAAGACCATATAAAAAATGGCGGCAGGAGCTTGGGAACGGAATCGGAACCAGTACAGATGGTTAAAGGTGACAGTGTAAAGATTGAATTCAGCAGTTCAGGAATAGAGTTTGGCCATTTCCAAAACAGTGTTAGGGCTGACTGTTTTTCATGGAAAAATGATAAATGGGAGTCATCATCACCTTCTAACTGGGAACTACAGACAGGTGCTTTTATGCTTGTAAAGATAGACCAAAATAATGGTAAGGACAGGTGTAATGGGAAGTGGGCTTTGGGACTTACCTTTAAGGACACGACATGGAAAACTGTATCGGGTGATTTGATGAATCCGCAATTCAGCGATTATACTATACCTAAAATTATTATGTATAATTTGGATTTGGAAGAAGGAGTGGCTTATTTTGAGTTTAATAAATAAAGATTAGTGTTTCTTAACTTTTAAAAGCCACACAAGGGATTTGACCTTTGTGTGGCTTTTATGATGTGAGGGAATTTCTGATAAAACACAAAGCGGAGGTAATGAGTATGTGTCTGACGGAATTTAACGAGGAAGTATTTGTGGAAGGTATGAAGGAAGAAGGAAGGATACAAGCAACGGCAGAAAATATTTTAGAACTTTTGGAGGACTATGGGGAAATCCCTGAAACATTAAGGAAACTAATCATGAAGCAGACGGATTTGGGGCTTTTGAGAAAATGGCATAAGATTGCGGCGAGGGTGGAAACGATAGAGGCGTTTGAGGAAAAAATAGGGCTGTAACACACTGACAGAAAGTGGAGATTGGTAATGGAAAATGAGATTAAAGAATGTACTGTATGGGAAGATTTGGGGATTGGGAACGATTCCCTGTTTGGGAAGGTAATGCAGAATGGTTTTCATCCCATATCATAATGACTGATTGAATAAACGGTAAAATTATGATAAAATCAAAGATGGAGGGATTATGGAATAATCGCATCAGGGAGGAACTCGTATGAACTATATTATCCATTATGATATAGCTGCAATTATCGTGACTGTGGTAATCGGTATTCATTTTTATCTGAAAAAAAACATCAGTACAATCCAAAACCGTATATTTAAGGTTTTGCTGACGGTGGAGCTGATGGCATCCATCTTTGATTTAGTAACGGTATTTACGATAAGGTATCCCATGTGTACCACCAGATTGGTCCATTATATATTGAATGTTGTTTATCTGGCAATGTTTAATCTGACACCGGTTGTGTATTTTATATATATACTGAAGGTTATCAAAAAGACGGCGTCATCCAGCCGAAAGGAAAAGCTTCTGATTATTGCTCCAATCAGTATCGGTGAACTTTTAATCATAACATCTCCGATACATGGACTTATTTTTCATATCAGCCAGAACAGAGAATATATACATGGATCTTTGTTTTGGCTTCTATATGTGATATCTCTCTATTATGTGGGGATGTCTCAATATTATACCATAAAATTCCGGAATTTTTTTTCACGAGGACAGGTTGCGTCGGTAAGCTGTTATACGGTTTTTTGCTTTGTAATTATTATTGCGCAGGCAATCCGTCCAAATCTTTTGATGACACAGTTTGCGGTGTCGATAGCGGTACTTCTGATTTATTTTTCACTAGAAAATCCCTTAAATTATGAGGAAAAAGAGCTTGGCACATATAATAAAACCGCGTTTGAAAAGGTAACGCTTGAGCTGATTTACAGCGAAACGCCGTTTCAGGTACTTGGCATGGAGATAGAGGGAATGCGCTATATTACGGATGCGCTTGGAGTGGAGAATGCGAACAGACTTTTAAAACAGTTTGCGGAGCTGCTTTTGGGGCTTGTGGATAAAGAGAAGGTGTTTTTCATGGGAGGCTACCGCTTTGCCATTCTTTCCGAAAGGAGCGGAAATTGGGACACTATCATATCGGAGATACAGGAACGCTTCAGTGTCCCGTTCTTGACGGATACGGTTTCGGTGACCATGTCAGCGCCGATGTGCGTTGTTGCCTATCCGGAAAACGCGAAACGGCTGGCGGATATCATGACGCTTTTGGATACCGGCATTGTTGAGGCAAACCAGATTGCGGGAACGCCGGTTGTCTATGCGAATGACGAGCTGCTGAAAAAAGGGCGCAGGGAAGCGGAGATTGTTCAGATTATGAAGTATGCCCTCCACGAACATAAATTCGAAGTTTATTACCAGCCGATTTATTCCGTAGAAAAGAAACGATATGTGTCGGCGGAGGCATTAATCCGTTTGCGGCATGAGGAATTCGGTTTTATCAGCCCGGAGGAGTTTATCCCGATTGCAGAGCGCAACGGTCTGATTTTGGAGATTGGGGAATTTGTATTCTGCGAGGTGTGCCGTTTTATTTCGGAGGCGCATCTTCTAGAGCGGGGGATTGAGTATATTGATGTGAATCTGTCGGTGGTTCAGTGTATGCAGTCCACGCTTTATATGCAGCTTCTGGAAATTATGAACCGGTTTAGGCTGCCGTACCACTGCATCAATCTTGAGATTACGGAGACTGCTGCGGTGATGTCACAGGAAACACTGATTGAAAATATGGATAAGCTCAGGGAATATGGCATCAATTTTTCGCTTGATGATTACGGTACCGGCTTTGCGAATACCGCGGCAGTTGTCAAGTATCCGTTCCATACCGTGAAGCTTGACAAATCGATGATCTGGTCGGCGATGGACGACAGGAAGGCAATGGCGGCGCTCAAATATTCCATTGCGATGCTCAAGGAGATGGGCATGGAGCTGATTGCCGAGGGTGTGGAGGAGTTTAGGCAGGCGCAGCTTTTGGAGGAGATGGGATGCGACTTTTTTCAGGGTTATTATTATTCAAGACCTGTGTGCGGTGCGGAATTTTTGGCAAAGCTTGCAGAGATGGAGAAACAGGGTTCTATTTAAAAATTAA
>DKYC01000126.1:22500-33424 GCA_002492295.1 Lachnospiraceae bacterium UBA7110 | reverse complement strand
GTAAATTTTAGCAAATTAACAAATAAGCAAAAAAGACACTTCCAAATCTGAAAATGTCCACAAGAATACACATAAATACCAATTTCCACTTTATTTTTTATTCAGACACATGATCTTCCTTCTCCAGATCCGCTAATAAGTTTTCCAAAAAGCGAAGCTTCATGTCCAAATCAATTTCATTTGTGGCAGTAACCGCAAACTGCAGCATCTCTTTTTCACTCCAGCCATTTCGTTCCCGAAACTTTTCAGACAGCCCGGAAAGCCTTTTAAACTGATAGTCCTCAATCATATATGTCAGTTCATAAAACTTTTTTTGACAGACGTCGCATTTTTTCGTAAAGATTTTATTCCAAATTTTCAATATTATTATTTCCTTTCTTCTACTTTTACGCACTCTAATTATAATATGCCGTCACTATGCCGTCAACAATAAATGTGACGGCATTTTAACAGTATAATGAAGTCATATAACTGTTTATGTCATCCTATAGGAAATAATAGGTGTGTAAATAAAGAAAGGTCAGAAACCGGAGAATCATTAAAAAGATAGGAGTAGTATGATACAAAAAATGTCAAAATTTACCGTACGGGTTAACGAAGAAACTTTGAAAAAATTTCGTTATGTCGCGGAATACAACGCACGTTCCGCCAACAGGGAATTGGAATTCCTTATGAGAAGACATATTGCCGAATTTGAAAAGACACACGAAAAGATAATACTGAGCGAACTGTAATGCACGTTCTGTCAGGCAAAAGCCCGTCCATTCGTTTTGTATTTTGTTAAAATGCCGTTTTTTTAGTACTTAAGTACCATATACATTCAATCCATATTATGTTAATTTAGACAAAGAGTTTAGACGCAGACGGACGTTGTGCCCGTTTCTTTATGCCTTATGTGCCTGCATTACTTAATCCGGCTCCCTTCTGAAAATCAAGCACATTCTCAGTTTCCCCAATACACTTCATATTTAGGAAAGCAGCGCATGCAAATCAAAGGCTCCACTCTTATACGACACCCCGTCCGTCTCCGACAGGAATTCTTAACGGCACGTTAAAAAGCATCGCCATCCGGAAGGAAAAACGGCAATGGCAGCCAGTCAGAAGGAATTCCCTTTAACAGACCATTCTCCCCTTTCTGCAACTCCATAAAACAGCGTGGTGTTGTCAAAAGGCTGATTTTTTCCATATCAGGCACCTTCAGTTCCCTCCACAGTTTTTTTACCGCATCTGCATTTATGACACGCGTGTCATAAAACTTTCTCCATGAAACCAAAAAATCCAGCACGCGTTCCGGACAGAGCAGCTTCATCTGATGCGATACGGACAGACTGTAATAAGCGCTTGCCCCTTCAAGCTGATGAATTTTTTCAGTTTCATCCATACCGACGGAAAGCCCAAGTTCTTCCAGTTCCATTCCATCCATAAAATCGCAGAGCATCCGCGGAATATACGCACTCTTCTCCAGCTCAAACTCCAGTATATTTTTGTCATCGTCTGACAGATTAACATACCCCACAGGACGCTTTCCCTCCAGCACTGCATAGGTAACTGCAAAGCCGCTTTTTAAACACAAAAAAAACTGCTCCCTCGTTCTTGCGGTAACTGCTCTCCTTTGATACAGCGTATACAAAAACGGAATATATGCGCTCTCCCCATCTATCTCCTCAAAGCTGTACCTTGGCGCAAAAAGTTCCTTTTCAGGATAAAGCTCCCGGCAACGATGCCATAGATTACTGATACGCATGCTAAAATTACACTTTACTCCTGCCTGTTCAAAACCATAGTAACGGTATCGGTGCCTGTTTCCGTCCAAAAGCATCAGGTCAAATCCGTTGTCCACCGCGTCCTGCTCTGCCCTTTGCATGAGCTCTGTAAAATAACCTTTCCCCCTGTATTTGGGATGAACGGAAACGGTCCCGATATATGCCGCCCTAATGCTCCTATCACTGCCGTTTAGCTTTAGTGTAACCGGATAAACGTCCAAAAGTGCCTTAATTTTTCCTTCTTCTTCAATTGTGTGATGAACGGGAATATGGCAGCATTCCCTTGAATAAGCTTTTGGATAAAGCGCCTCAAAGTCAGTACTGCCATACTCCATGCTGAACACCATGTTTGCAAAATCAAGAATATCCTGGTTTTCCATTGTCTGTATCAGCCTTCCTTATCAGTTTTTGTCTTTACTTTTTTTTCGCTACTGCCTTTGGTTTTGACGACTGCCTGGGCTTGTCCGTCTCCTCTGCGGTTTCCGTAGGTTCCGCTGCCTTCGGCTCTATCTCAGGAAAAATATCAGCCATATTCAAGTCTGCATAGCAAAGGGAACAATGCCCGTTAATCGCCGCGCCATTGCTTACCTGGATTGCTTTCGCCTTTATGTCGCTGTCAACAATCGCTTTATCCCCCACCGTGACGCAGCCCTTTACGTCAAGCTTGCCCTGAATTGCACCGTCTATCACAAGGCTGTCCGCATAGATATCGCCAAGGATAACTGTGTTGTCACGCACAACCGCACCCTGGACACACTCAATTTTTCCTTCTATGAAAGAATCTTTTGTATACAAGTCGTTCGCTTTGATATCGCCCGTTACGGCTCCGCATATATTCACGCGGTCATTGGAATTGATGTTTCCGTTAATCTCCCCATACATCTCCAGTTTACCATTGATATCAATATTCCCGTTGATAACGGTTCCTTTCGGAATGACTGCTATTTCTGAATTTCCCGCTTCACCAAAATTGTTCATTGAGTTTATACCCCTTCCTTTATTATTTATTATCTCATTTATATTAAATCCTATTTTATATCATAAATCAATATAGGAAATAATTTTTTATTCCAAAACTGCTGCATCCTCCATCTTAAATACCTTCATACTGCTGTCAAGATTTTCAGAGGTTGCCATAATATTATCAACGCCTGCCGCGCATTCCGTGACAATATTACCGATTTCCTGCATTGCCGCTGACGTTTCCTGCGTACTTGCGGCATTCTCTTCTGCAATTGCCGCAAGACTCTGAACGGATGTAAGCACATTTTCCTTAAGTCCGTTCAAAGTACTCATCTCCGTCTTAATATTATCAACTGCGTTCCGGACTTCCCCAATCTCCAGATTCAGACCGCCAAATACTTCCTTCGTCTTATTCAGCTCATCATTCTGCCTGTCAATGACTTCCGTGACATTTTTCATCGTATCAACGGTTGTATTGGAGTTTACAATCAGTTTTTCTATGATTTCCGTAATCTGACTCGCGGATTCCGCCGACTGCTCTGCCAGCTTCCTAATCTCGTCGGCAACCACCGCGAAGCCTTTTCCATGCTCGCCTGCCCTCGCTGCCTCAATACTTGCATTCAGGGAAAGCAGGTTTGTCTGATCCGCAATATCCGTAATTACATCCGCCGCCGACTGAATATCCTGTGCCGACTTGTTTGTCATATTGGTCTGATTATATACGATGCCGAATGCATTCTTTGTGTCGCCGCTAATCTTAATCAGTTCCTTCAGGGTAGCGTCAACACTGACATTGTATTCCTTCATTTTTTCCGTATTGCCGACAAGCATATCAATATTCTGCGATGTAGTATCAATCGCATTCCCCATTCTCTGCACTTCACTTCCCACGCTCGAAGT
Source organism: Lachnospiraceae bacterium UBA7110 (assembly GCA_002492295.1). Classification (GTDB taxonomy): domain Bacteria; phylum Bacillota; class Clostridia; order Lachnospirales; family Lachnospiraceae; genus COE1. The sequence continues at coordinate 29,798 of DKYC01000126.1, read as the reverse complement.
ATTCTGTGCCTGATCCGTTGAGCTCTTTGCCATCTCCTCAATCGCGCGGTCAACATTATCAATATTTCCCGTCATTTCCCGAAACGATTCCGAAAAATTGGATGATATGCTGTCAAACTGTCCTGTTGCACCCTTGATATCCGACACAATCCCCGTAAGGTTTGTTACCAGCTTGTCGACGCCGATTGCAATATCACCGACTTCATCCGCACGCGACAGCAGCTTTTTATTGATTTTAACATTCAGCTCCCCGCCCGCAACGCGGTTCAGCAGTGCCACTGCATCCTTTATTCCGTTGGAAATTACTCTTGCAATCACAATTACAATCACAATTCCTATAATAAAAATCACAATAAGGGCAGCAAAGCTCTTAATCATGCTTTCAACATAGATGCTGTTAATGGTATCCTTCTGCAGTCCTACAAAAGTCATACCGATTATCTGGTCACTGTTGTACTGGTAAAGCGGGCAATACATGCCATAATACAGTTTGCCTTCAATTTCCATGTCCTCAGCATAGTAATCCTGCCCCTGCTGCACAACCAGTTCGTAAATATCAGAATCGGCCTCGGTACCGATTAAATGGTTTCCAGCCTCGTCCACAAGACTTGTAGCCACGCGTGTTTTATCATAGTAAACAGAAACCTGAAGGTCTACCTCCTGGCTGAAATTATCAAAAAACTGTGTATCGTCACTGACATTTTTCCTGCCCTTATAAAATTTCCCGTTTGTATACATATATGTACCAACCGACATATTTCCGACCGACACTTCAAAGGCATACTGCGCCGCGCTTAACTCATGGCGCACCATCGTTTCCGTAATGCCTCCGCACGCATCCTGAATGCCGTTCATCGCGACAAGAAACATTAAAATCATGGGAACTGCCGCCATAATTAAAAGAACCTGCAACAGCTTTAGTCCTTTTCTTTTCATAATAATCATCCTTTCTCGTACATTACCACAGGTCATCGTATTCATATTATCATATTTTGTGAAATTTTACAACAATTTATAAGACTATCCTTTCATTTTTTGTATACTTTCCTATATTTAATACTGCTTTCATTTACCGCACGAAAGCACCACAGAAAGCCATAATACTTTTAAACAAACTGTTGATACTTTCTAACATTTGTGATACGATATAATTAATATTCAGAATTTTACAATAATTGTATATTATGCAAAGGAGGATGCTATGTTTAACAAAAAAAGCACTACACAGACGGACAACGACAAACAGCTTATGATACAGGCTATGGAGAATATCATCAACGGCAGCTTTACTCCCATTGACACATCTTCCTTTACCGATAAATCATACGCGGAAAAACTGAATCAGGTTATTGAAACCTTTTTAAATGCAAACAATAATTTTGTGATGCGTTTAAATGAATCCATGCTGTCAATCGGAGACAGTGCCACAATTAAAAAAATGCTCGATCAGGTAAATGCGCAGACCGTTTCCATTCAAAACATGAATGATTCCAGCCGCAACCTTCAGGAGTCTTTAAGCAAAATTTCCGACGAGGCAAACCATATCAGGGAAACGACGGAAAATGCCGTTAAGGTATCACAGACAAGCATTGAGCACGTAACGGAAACCATCAACGCGGTTGCAGATTCTGCAGCGGAGATCAACAGCATTAACGATAAAGCACAGTTTTTCCACGACAAAATTGCGGAAATCAGCAGCATTATCGGCATGATTAAAAAAATTTCAAGCCAAAGCAGTATGCTTGCCCTAAATGCTTCCATCGAAGCGGCAAGAGCGGGCGAGTCAGGAAAAGGCTTTGCTGTCGTCGCAAACCAGATGACAGAGCTATCCAGAAATACTTCGCAGTCGGCAGAGACGATTGTATCGTATGTCGCAGAGCTGCGCAACAGCATCGAAGAATTGATAAAGCTTGTAAACAGCACGACAACGCATCTCAATGAAAATAATGAAATGATGCAGCGCTCCGTGACCGATTTTAACACGATGACTTCGCAGATGGATTTGATTAACGAAAGCATTAACAGCATCTACAATTCGGTTAATACCCAGTCAGAAGTTACGGAACTGTTCGTAAAGTCGATGGGGGACATTGCGGACAGCTACGCGACGCTCGGCGAAGACTGTATGGATACCGGTAAACATATGTACAAAATCAGCCGCTATATTGACACGGCAAGAAGCGACATGGCAAGAGGATTTTCCAGCCTCTCCACACAGGACTGGCTGCACGTATTCATGGTGGACCATTTAATCTTTACATGGCGGCTGTACAATAACCTTGCGCATTTTGAACACCTGAAAATCACGCAGCTCAATAACCCGAAGGGATGTAAATTCGGCAAGTGGGCAGGCGCACAGACGGATTCACGCATCACGGGCAATCAGATTTTCAAGGATTTGGTAATGTACCATGAAAATATCCACAAGTACGGCTGTGATTCGTGGTATGCGGCTGAGGATGATGATACAGCGCTTGCACTTGAGAATTTCTCCAAAGCCCTGGAAAGTTATAACAGTTTTAGTGCCACGATGGATAAATTTAAAAAATATATGAAGAGTATCGGATATACTGAAGCCACAAAAATCGTGGTTTTTAATCCTTAAATTATAAAAACGCTGCGTTAAGAGAAGTTTTTACTCCTCGCGCAGCGTTTTTTATTGTTATTTTATCTTTTTGGCAGTTTCATTTATTTTAGCAAGTTCACTTTAGTAATTCTCTGCATGAACCTCAAAATAAGCCTGCGGATGATTGCAGACAGGGCAAACGTCCGGTGCCTTTGTGCCTACCACGATATGTCCGCAGTTGCGGCACTCCCACACCTTGACCTCGCTCTTCTCAAATACCGCCGCCGTCTCGATGTTTTTCAAAAGTGCACGGTAACGCTCCTCATGATGTTTCTCAATCTCCCCGACTGCCCTGAATTTTGCCGCAAGCTCGGGAAATCCTTCCGCCTCTGCTGTCTTTGCAAAATTCTCATACATATCTGTCCATTCAAAATTCTCGCCGTCTGCCGCCGCCGCAAGATTATCCGTCGTGCTGCCAATGCCCGCAAGCTCCTTAAACCACAGCTTCGCATGCTCTTTCTCGTTGTCGGCTGTCTTTAAAAACAGGGAAGAAATCTGCTCATATCCTTCCTTTTTTGCAACAGACGCAAAATATGTATATTTATTGCGCGCCTGCGACTCGCCTGCAAAAGCTGCCTCGAGATTTTTCTCTGTCTGTGTTCCTGTGTATTTGTTTGCCATTTTCATTACTCCTTTTATTTACAGATTTTGTATTACAGTCATCCCTTGCAAACCTTGTCCGCAAATGGCATACTGTTATCATTCATTATAAACGATTTAAAAATTTTGGCAATTCCTTTTCCGAAAATACAGGAAAATATGAACCAAACATATTTTTAAATGCTCTTATATACAGATGGCATCACAAAGCAACACGATACATGTATCAAAAGCGCTGATTTCAGAAATTGTTATTGCGCGGAAACGGAGTCTTTTAATGAACGACAAAACAGAGGAACTGCTGGTTGCGCAGATGAAGCGCGGCGACCAAAATGCGAAACGCATCGCATTTGCACAGATTTACGAGAAGTACAGACCGTCGGTGTTTCGCTCCGCCTGCCTTATCAGCGGAAATTCCCAAGACGGGGAGGACATCACGCAGGAAACTTTTGTTAAGGTTTTCACACACTGTACGGATTTAAAATCGGACACGATGTTCCGGTACTGGCTTTTTAAAATCTTAAACAGAACCGCATGGACATTTTTAAACAGAAAAAAGTCAGAAGTCCCTGATGAGGACATTTTAGACAAAGCCGACACAAACTGCAATCCGCTCACGGAAGAGCTATTTCTGAAAAAAGAACAGCAAACGCAGGTTTATCAGGCTGTCATGCAGCTTGATTACAAGCTTCGGCTGGTGGTAATCCTTTATTACTACAACGAACTGACAACAAAACAAATTGCCAAAATCGCGGACTGCTGCGAGGGCACGGTAAAATCACGGCTTTTTACGGCGAGAAGGCGGTTGAAACAATTACTTCCGGAAGAAACTGTGAAAAATGAATTTTCCACAGAACAAATTTGAGCCTATACTCAAATTCGCAAACAAGATAGGAGGATTATCATGAAGAACAATCAGTTTGACAATCAAATTAAAATCGGTTTACAGGAACAGGCAGAGCGTTTTCAGAGTGCTTCGGATACGGATATCGCATTTGAAAAGGTGATGCTTACTGTCGAAGAGCGCAAAAAACAGCGTTCCTCAGTCAAAGAAAGGGGTATGAACATGAAAAAATTTACTATGAAAAAAGCAGTTATCGCAACAGTCGCAGCAGTTATGGTGCTTGGCACGCTTACCGTCGCATCGGGCGGCGTGGCATATATTCATTCCAGCTCAAACGCACGTTTAGACTATACAAACTATGCAGATTTGACGGCAGCGGAAAACCGTGTCGGCGTGACGACAAACGCACCTCAGAGCTTTTCAAACGGTTACACCTTTAAAGGAATCAACATTAAGGACATGAACTACGAAAGCGAGGAGAACAACACGATTGATTCCTTCCAGTCAATCGCTGTGCGGTACAAAAACGGCTCCGATGAATTATCTTACGAAGTCCAGCCAAGACATATCCTTCCCGCTTATGACAGCAGCATGGATACTTTTGAGAAGGACGGAATCACTTATTATTACAACGCAACGCGCAACAAATGGGTTACGCCCGACTATCAGCCGACCGCCGAAGAACAGGCGCAGGTCGAGGCAGGCACGCTCAACATCGGTTACGGCGCTGACAAAATCTCTTACTCCGACAGCATGGCAATTACGTGGGAGAAGGACGGACATATGCACCAGCTCTTCTGCATGGACGTTGACCTCTCAAAAGAAGAACTAATCAACATGGCGCTTGAAATCCAATAAAATCTATTTTGCAGACATCCTGTTCACGGGGCGCGTTCGTCTCCTTACGCGTCCCCGCGCAACAGGTTTCTCTTTTCCCAATTTCCTGTACGATACCAAAAATATGAGATTACATAATTTGTCGCCCACCCCATCGGCACTGCATACCAAATCAGTTCTATTCCCCAAATCGGAGAGCAAAGCTGCGCCACTGCCACGCGGATACTCAGATTCACAAGGTTTGCAATCATATAAACCTTGATGTCCCCCGCTCCTCTGAGGATTCCGTCCGTGATTGCCTTAAATCCCAAAAACGAGAAAAATAACCCGATGAAACGAAAATAGTCTGTTCCCGTCTGAAATGCAACCTGTGAGCTGCCCTCGTCCACAAACGCGGAGACAATCGGTCCGTAAAAAAACTGCGAAATAAAAATCAGCAATGCGCCAAAACCTATGATAATTCCATACGCCGCATGGTATCCCTCACGGACACGCTCCGGCTTTCCTGCACCGAGATTTTGCGCCGTAAAGGTGGACATCGCGTTACCCGTCGCAATCATCGGAACAATGCAAAGTGACTCCAGCCGCATTCCGGCAGAATACCCAGCGAGCGCAGACGAGCCGAACCGGTTGACCGCCGACTGCGTGAGCAGCATACCGACACTCACAATTGACTGCTGTATAATGGAAGGTATGGCAATTTTCACGCCGGTGACAAACATGTCACTGCGGAATCTGTCCACGGTTCCTGTTACCTGATAGGTACCAAGCAGACGCATAAGTATCACAAACGAAACAACAGCCGCGATTCCCTGCGCAATTACGGTTGCAACAGCCGCACCTTTTACGCCAAGCCCAAGACCGCCGACCATCCACAAATCCATAGCGATATTTAATATGGAGGAAAAAATCAACAGGAAGAGCGGTATTTTTGATTTTCCGAGCGCGTTGAAATTTGCGGACAGGATATTGTACATAAACAAAAACGGCAGTCCGGCAAAATAAATCTGCAGATAGAGAACCGCTTCTTTCATAATGTTATCAGGCGTTTTAAGTAATCTTAATACTGTCGGATTGATGAGAAAGCCCAGCAGTGCCAGCAGAATGCTGAATACTGTAAAGGCAATCAGAAACGTGTAGACGGAGCTTTTCATTTCCTTATACTTTTGCGCACCCAGATACTGGCTTGTGAGCACCGACGCGCCAATTCCGCCGCCAATTGCAATCATGATGAATACGGTTGTAAACGAATATGATGCGCCGACTGCGGCAAGAGCGTCCTCGCCTACAAATTGTCCGACGATAATCGAGTCTGCCATATTGTAAAACTGCTGGAACAGGTTTCCGATAATCATTGGCAACGCGAAGAAGAATAAGCTGCGCGCAGGCGGCTGTGTTGTCAGGTTTGCTTTTGCGTTTTGTGCCATTTTCTCTGTATCCTTCTTTCTATTAGGTTATTTAAGAACTTATGTCCTTTATTTTATCAGTTACGTACTGTCTCATTTTCCTGCGTATTTCGCCAAACTGTCTGTTTGTTTCCGTAAGCCCGGAGTGAAAATCCATCAGCTTTTCCAAATAGCCCTGTTCGTACATGATTTTGGTGCTTATGGGATAGACCAGCTCATATACAAGCGAAATATGCCCGACCACATTATCCACAGGCGTTTTTTTGAGTGCACGCAATACGGCGTGTTCCTCGTAGAATGCCTGCATCACTTCCGGCGTGACGGTACAGTTTTTTAGTTCCCCTGTTGTCACATTATAGATTTCCTCAAGCGGGAATAAAATATTTACTTTTAAGATGTCAATTTTGTCTGCATCGCGCAGAAGATCCGCAAATTTTTTTTCGCGCGCGGTGTAGGATCCGGGAACGCGGTAGGCGCTGTGGCAACGGACGGCTTTTTCCAAAAGCCCGTCCTCTGATATATCGTCAATGTACTTTCTGATTTCTTTTCCCTGAAACAGGATGTCAGCTCCAAACTCGGCATGATCAATGGATTGCGCGTCCACGAATGTGCCGTAGCGGCGCAATTGTTCAAAGCGCCCGACGTCATGCAATAACCCTGTAAGCCATGCAATTTCGACTTCATCCCCATCAAAACCGGAACCTTTGGCAATCTCCTCGCAAAGAGCGCATACCCTGTAGGTATGTTCAATTTTAAGTCTTACTTTCTCGTCTGTTTTATCATAATTTTGCACATAATTGTCAAACGCGCTTAGCGCTTTTTCCCGTTCTATCTTCATAACAGTTTTCCCTCTTTGTCAGATTTCCTGGCTTTTTCTTATTTCAGTATAGTCTTATTATGTTTCTTGTGATACGACAAAATAAAAGCCAATAGCGTATACTATTGACTCTTGAAACAGCGCTACAAGGATTCGAACCTTGAAATG
>DKYC01000126.1:0-22199 GCA_002492295.1 Lachnospiraceae bacterium UBA7110 | reverse complement strand
GCTACAAGGATTCGAACCTTGAAATGACGGAGTCAGAGTCCGTTGCCTTACCGTTTGGCGATAGCGCTATATACTGTTTTGGGGTGCTTGTGTTCAGCACGTTATTTAGTATATAACATCCTTGGAGAAAATGCAAGTACTTTTTTTAAAAATATTCACGCTTGTAATATTACCTTTGTAAAATTTTTATTCTAAAAATTTTTTACTCTTCTGCGCAGTGCAAGCCCGATTTTGCTTCGCGCAGTGAACTTGTTCACTGTCATCTCGCCCCACGTGCTTCGCACTATAAAAACAAGAGTGGGCGCCTTCATTTTCCGAAAGCGCCCACTCTTGTTTTTGCATTGCTCATTTATACCTCGAACATCAAGTCCCCATATGTAGGTATTGGCCAGATTGTCCCGTCAACAATCATCTCGAGTTCATCAATCGGTGCACGAAGGGCATCCATTGCCTCTCTCACTGTATCCTTATAGTAGAATGCCTGTGCCTTTACATCCTCTATTACGGACGCCTTCGCCTCAACCTCTTTTAATATGTTAAGTGCCTTTTTCGCCTCTGCAAGAAGTCCGTCTACCTCGTTCAGCACTTCGACCTGCGCTGCCGCGGTAGCGCCTGCCTCTTTGACTGCCAAAATTGAATTTGCCAAATCACCCGCGTATGCCGCCACTGCCGGAATGATATCCTTTCCTGCCATGTCAATCATTGTGAGTGCCTCGATGTTAATCGTCTTTGCGTAGGTTTCATAAATAATCTCCTCGCGCGATTCCAGCTCAACCTTTGTGAAAATACCGAACTTCTCAAAAAGCTTTACTGCCTTTTCCGTAGTCAGCGTCGATGCCGCCTCAACCATTGACTTTATATTGGGAAGCCCCCTTCGTTCTGCCTCGGCAACCCATTCATCCGAATAGCCGTTTCCGTTAAAGACAATTCTCTGATGCTTTGTCATATATTCCTTAATCAGATCATGAATTGCAACTTCCTTATCCTCTGCTGCCTCAATCCGGTCAGCAGCCTCACAGAATGCCTCTGCTACAATTGCATTTAAGGTCGTGTTCGGGCTTGCAATCGAATCAGCCGAACCAACCATACGGAACTCAAACTTATTTCCCGTAAATGCAAACGGTGATGTTCTGTTTCTGTCTGTTGCATCCTTCTCAAAATCCGGAAGTGTTGAAACACCGGTCTCAAGCTTTCCGCCCTGCTTTACTTTTGCAGCATCGCCTGTCTCAACAAGCTGCTTTACCACGTCCTCAAGCTGGTCGCCGAGAAAAATGGAAATAATTGCGGGAGGTGCCTCATTCGCCCCAAGTCTGTGGTCATTCCCGACATCCGACGCTGACTGTCGAAGTAAATCCGCGTGCGTATCAACTGCTTTCATAATGCATGCCAATATTAACAAGAAACGTATGTTCTTATTTGGCGTATTACCAGGGTCTAACAGATTCACACCCGTATCCGTGGTAATAGACCAGTTATCGTGCTTACCGGAACCGTTCACGCCCTTATATGGCTTCTCATGGAGCAGGCATCTCAGGTCATGCTTGTAAGCGACACGCTTCATCGTTTCCATTACAAGCTGGTTGTGGTCTACCGCAATGTTCGCCGTCTCATAAATCGGAGCAAGCTCATGCTGTGCAGGCGCCACCTCATTGTGCTGTGTTTTTGCCGTCACGCCAAGCTTCCAAAGCTCTATGTTCAAATCCTTCATATATGCGCCGACACGCTCCTTGATAACGCCAAAATAATGATCCTCCATCTCCTGTCCCTTTGGAGGAAGCGCCCCAAACAATGTACGTCCGGCAAACATCAAATCCTTTCTCTGCATATAAAGGTCTTTATCCACAAGGAAATATTCCTGCTCGGGACCAACCGAAGCAGTCACCTTTGTCGCATCCTCGTCTCCGAACAGCCTTACGATACGCAGTGCCTGCTCGCTTAAAGCTTCCATCGAACGCAAAAGCGGTGTCTTCTTGTCAAGCGCTTCTCCCGTATAAGAACAGAACGCTGTCGGAATGCAGAGAATTGTACCGCACCCTGACTCCTTTAAAAACGCAGGCGACGTAATATCCCATGCCGTATAGCCTCTTGCCTCAAAGGTTGCCCTCAGACCGCCGGAAGGAAAGGATGACGCGTCAGGCTCGCCTTTAATCAGTTCCTTGCCAGAAAATTCCATCAGCATCTTTCCTTCGTCATCGGGATGTGACACAAAAGAATCATGCTTCTCCGCGGTAATTCCTGTAAGCGGCTGGAACCAATGCGTGTAATGCGTTGCGCCGTTTTCCACAGCCCAATCCTTCATTGCCTTTGCCACAACATCAGCCGTAGCCATTGAGAGCTCACCACCCTGCTCCATTACCCTTCTTACTTCCTGAAATACCTTTTTGGGAAGTCTTTCTTTCATCTTTGTAATGGTAAAAACCTTTTCCCCAAAGATACTTTCCACATTTAATAATTCGCTCATTTTTATAACCCTTCTCCTTTCACCTTCAACCTTTTCACTTTCCTGGTCACCATGAGATTCCGGTCTTACTGTGTACGTTATGGTGCATGTTTCATGCGTCATGCTGTTCAGACTCATGAAAAAAAGAGTTCCAAAAAAAAGATATTATTCTTTTTTGGAACACCTTCGTTCACGATATCCTGAATATAAAGTTTTGAGTTTAAATTCTTTTGGCAATCAATCTTTACATGACTGATTTGCTTTCTTCACGCAGTCAACTTGCTTTACTTTTTATAAAATAATATATCTTTTCCAAAAAATCAAGGCTTTTCTAAAAGTTTTCACTATATTTGCTCTTTTTTATGCATAATGCATAGATATTTTTTATTAATAAATCAATTTTTAGTGAAATGTACTGTCCTATTTTCCCCTAAATTCATGCAAAATACTTCTAAATCATTTTTCAGATACAGGACCTTTCTTCTCAATGCTGCCATGCACGCCCAAAAGCCCTTCCTTCAATCAGCACGGCTTTTCCGCCTCCGTCCGCATAATATCATACTTCTCGGGCGTTTCACTAAGTTCGGCATACAGTATCTGCTTCGAGTGCGGGCAGCTGTCTACCGCCTCGCCGTCCTCATTGTACATCGAAAGCACCCTCACTCTGACATTCCTTCCGTCCGGCTTCATAAGCTCAATCACATCGCCCACGCAAAATTTATTCTTCTGCTCAAACCGCGCAAAGCCCCTCTCATCCACCAAATCAATCATCCCCAAGTAAACAGCCTCATTGACGTACGTACTGCTGTCATAAATCTGTGTATTTTCATTTGGTTTTCCAAAGTAAAATCCCGTCGTAAACTGCCTGTAAGTACACTTGGCAATTTCCGCCCTGTACCATTCTATATTTGCGCGGTACTTCCCCTCCGACTCAAAAAAGTCGTCAATCGCTTTTCTGTAGGTTCGCGCCACGCACGCCACATACAACGCGGTTTTCATGCGTCCCTCTATCTTAAAGCTGTCAATCCCCGCTTCCACAAGCTCTGGAACATGCTCAATCATGCACAAATCCTTCGAGTTAAAAATATAAGTCCCCCGCTCATTCTCATAAACCGGAAAATACTCACCCGGCCGCTGCTCTTCCACAACGGCATACTTCCAACGGCACGGATGCGTACATGCACCGCGGTTTGCGTCCCTGCCCGTAAAATAACTTGACAGCAGACAACGTCCCGAATACGAAATGCACATCGCACCGTGAATAAAGCTCTCAATCTCCATCTCCTTCGAAATGTTATCCCGAATCTGTCTGATTTCCGCAAGCGACAGCTCACGCGCCGATACGACACGCTTTGCACCCTGCTTCCACCAAAAAAGATACGTCTGAAAATTCGTATTATTCGCCTGTGTCGATATATGAATCTCAATTTCAGGACAGACTTCCTTCGCAATCATAAACATTCCGGGGTCGGAAATAATCAATGCATCCGGTTTAATCGTCTTCAGTTCCTCAAAATATCTGTGCGCACCTTCCAAATCACCATTGTGTGCAAGGATATTCGCCGTCACATATACCTTAACATTCTGCGCGTGCGCAAATGCAATGCCCTCCGCCATTTCTTCCATTGAAAAATTCTTTGCCTTTGCGCGCAGTCCGAATGCTTCTCCCCCAATGTAAACGGCATCCGCCCCGAATACCACCGCGGTCTTTAATACTTCCAGGCTGCTTGCCGGAACCAAAAGCTCCGGTTTTCCTTGTCTTTTATTGTTCATTTATATAACCATGCTCCTCTCTTAGCCCGCAAGTCTATGCTGCCAAACGCAACCCTGTAGGGTTAAAAAACCTAATTTTCAACCTTTTCCTCCATCTCGCGCCGCACGGAAAGCGTTATTCCGTCCGCTATCGGCAGTATCATAGTTTCCAGCGCATCATTGTGCGTCAACGCATAAAGATATTCCCGCATCCGATTGTGGATTGTACGGTTTCTGCGCGTTACGGCATACTTTGACTCAATAAGCTCCCCTTCCTGCAAAATATTATCCGAAACCAAAATTCCGTTCGGTGCAAGAAGGCGAAGAATATCCGGCAGAAAATGTATATACTGTCCCTTTGCCGCATCCATAAAAATCATATCATACGCTTTGTCGTCCGAGAGCTTTGGCAGAACCTCCGCGGCATCTCCTTCAAGAAGCGTAATTCCATTCTTTTTTCCGTATTTTTCAAAATTTTCCCTTGCAACCGGTATCCGTTTTCCATACTTTTCAATGGTCGTAATCTTACATCCTTTCGGCGCATATTCGCTCATCAATAAAGCAGAAAAACCAATTGCCGTACCCACCTCAAGAATGCGCAAAGGCTTTGCCCATGTAATCAGCAGCCTTAGCAGGCTCTGCATCTGAGGTCTGATAATCGGCACATTGGTTTCCAGCGAATACTGCTCCAATTCATTTAAGTAATCCGGCTTGTCTGTGTCAAAGGAATGGATAAAAGTCAGAATCCGCTCATCCGTCATTATCGCTGCCTCCATTCATACAGCTCGGCAAGTTTGTGAATACTGTTTCTTTTCATTCTTCCTCCTCCACATGGCAAAGCACCTCCAACATCTGCTCCGAATTCATTGCCGTGCTCAGCTCATACGTTCCCGGTTGGATTTTTCCCTTGTAATCATCCGAGAGCTGTTCCTGAATAAAAAACACATAAGCATTGTTTATCAGTCCCTTCTCTTCCAATTCCCTGGCCAGCTCACGGCTGCTCTTTCCCTCCGTAACCACAACACTTACAATCCTGCCCTCGCCTTCGCTCACAGGCAGATCCGCAAATACCTGATATCCGAAATCATAAGCGCTGACTGCCAAGCGAAACACCACAATAATGATTACGACTGCCGCACCCGTTTTGATAATCATGGCTGATATCGCTCCCAAAAGCTGTTTTGCATTCATATTTTATATCTCCATTATAATCGGTAAAATCATCGGACGCCGCTTTGTCTTTTTCCATACAAAATCACTCAGTGTATCCTTAATCGTCCCCTTAATTTTACCCCAATCCGTTATATTTTTTTTCAGGCAGGTCAGCACAGCCTTCTCGATAATCTTGTGCGCCTCCTCCAAAAGCGCATCGGACTCCTTGACATACACAAATCCCCTCGACACAATGTCAGGTCCCGCAAGAAGCTCACCCGTTACGGAGGCAAGCGAAAGCACGACAATCAAAATTCCATCCTCCGCAAGATGCTGTCTGTCGCGCAAAACCACATTTCCGACGTCGCCAACACCAAGCCCGTCCACAAGCACCGCGCCCACGGGAACTTTGTCCACAATCTGTGCACTGTCCGCATCAAGTGCAAGCACGTCTCCCGACTGAAGGATAAACACCTCATCCTTATCGTATCCCAGTTCCATCGCAATCTTTGCCTGCGCCTGCAAATGCTTATACTCACCATGCACCGGTACTGCGTATTTTGGCTTCGTGAGCGTATAAATCAGCTTAATTTCCTCCTGACAGGCATGTCCGGAAACATGGGTTTCCTGAAAAATGACATCTGCTCCCTTTTTGAACAGCTCATTAATCACTCTTGTGACAGCCTTCTCATTTCCGGGAATCGGGCTTGATGAAAATATAACCGTATCCCCTTTTCCAATGGTAATGCGCTTATGCATTCCGTTTGCCATACGGCTTAATGCCGCCATACTCTCTCCCTGGCTTCCCGTCGTAATAATAACAGTCTTATCCCTCGGATAGTTTTTCAGCCGCTCAATGTCAATCAAGGTATTGTCAGGAATGCTGATGCGGTTTAATCCAGACGCAGTTTCAATAATGTTTACCATACTGCGTCCTTCCACAACAACCTTTCTGCCAAACTTATAAGCGGTATTGATAATCTGCTGCACCCTGTCCACATTGGAAGCAAATGTTGCAATAATAATACGCGTCTTTTTATGTTCCTCAAACAGGGTATCGAACACATGTCCGAGTTTCTTTTCGGACGGTGTGAATCCTGCACGCTCCGCATTCGTAGAGTCACACATCAGCGCAAGCACACCTTTTTTTCCAAGCTCTGCAAAACGCTGCAAATCAATTGCATCGCCATACACAGGCGTATAATCCACCTTAAAGTCTCCTGTGTGTACCACAATTCCCGCAGGGGAATAAATCGCAAGCGCCGCCGCGTCCACAATACTGTGGTTTGTCTTGATAAACTCAATCCGAAAACACCCCAAATTGATGTTCTGTCCGAATTTTACAACTTTCCTGCGCACATTGTGAATCAGATTGTGCTCTTCTAACTTGTTTTCAATAATTCCCATTGTCAGCTTTGTGGCATAAACAGGCACATTCAGCTCCTTTAGCACATAGGGAAGCGCTCCGATATGGTCCTCATGTCCATGCGTGATGACAAAGCCTTTGACCTTGTCCTGATTGTTTTTCAGATATGTGATATCGGGTATCACCAAATCCACTCCAAGCATGTCATCCGCCGGAAAACTAAGACCGCAGTCCACCACAACAATACTGTCTTCATACTCAAAGGCAGTAATGTTCATTCCAATCTGCTCAAGTCCTCCCAACGGAATCACCTTGAGCTTCGCCGTATTTTGTTTTTTGTTCTGTTTCAAGTCTAACCTCCTAAAAAAATTTTTTCCGTTCAAAATCGATTTTAGACAAGGTCAATGTCGTCCAGCATACTTTCAAAAACGCCCGATACAGCCGCAAGCTCATTGTCATCCTCGACCATACTATAAACCTGCTCATCACTTTCCGCACCGGACTGCGCCTTTAAAATATAAGCCTCGCCATCCTCGTCATCTTCTGCATCTGTCACTAAAATATAATTCACCCCGCCAATCACGGTCTGCTCCAGCACATAAAAATCCACAGCATCACCGCCGTCCGGCATAAAGGTAATTTTTTCCATAGTTACTGCTCCTTATTTTTTAAGTAATCCAAATATCCCTGCAAAATAAAAACTGCCGCTATCCTGTCAACGTGCTCTTTTCGTTCCTCACGTCTTATACCGGCTTCTATCATCGCTTTATCTGCTGCCACCGTCGTCAAACGCTCGTCCCACAATTGTACGCTAAGCCCTGTCCTTCTCTCAAGCATATCCTTAAATTCCTGTGTTTTTTCCGCGCGCTCTCCCAGTGTGTCATTCATGTTTTTGGGTAGCCCAAGCACAAGCTCATCTACCTCGTACTCTACTATCAGTTCTTCAATGCGCGCAAGCGTCTGACGAAGTTTATTCTCCGACTTCCTGCGCACAATCTCTACTCCCTGCGCCGTAATTAACAGCGGATCGCTCACAGCCACTCCCACGGTCTTTGAGCCAAAATCCAACCCCATTTTTCTCATGCATGCCCCCCTGCCGCCAAAGCAGACCGATTACCAAACGCCAACATGCCCTGCACATCTCCTTTGACCTAAAATCTCCGAATATTGCTCCAGCCTTGACTCACAATATAATTCTTAAGCAGTTCCTCCACAAGCTCATCACGCTCCGCCTTCATAATCATCGCCCTTGCTCCCTTGTGGCTTGTAATATAAGTAGGATCTCCTGACATGATATAACCGACAATCTGATTCACCGGATTATAGCCCTTTTCCGTAAGAGCAGCATATACGGAAGCCAGCACATCCTTAACCGAAACAGCCTCTCCCAAGTCCTCTGGCGTCAACTGTATAAATTGTGTGCGTGTCAAATCTTCCATTTCCTATGCTCCTTTCGTCTATCCGCTTATTCCTGCGGGCAACGAGCCAAGCGGCCAGACATTTGGCGACTGCCGCGAGGGTCAGATGCCCCGCAGCTTGCTGCGTGGTATTTGACTTTTATCCCTGTGGTACATTTTTTCTGAACACTTATAACTATAATAACTTAATTTCACATAAAATTCAATAAATACTTTCACACTTTTGCATTCCTGTTATATTTGAAACAAATATGGTTAATAATACACTGCAAAACATAACAAGCAATACCATACTTCCTTTTAAATAATTATCATACCAAAAATCCGGCGGTCAGATACGACCGCCGGAAAATTTTTTAAGAAAAAAATTGGTTTTAGAAAAAACGACTTACCACTTCTACAATCCCGTCATGGTCATTGTCATTTTCCGTCACGACATTTGCCACCATTTTTACCTCTCTGGGCGCATTTTTCATGGCAACACCCATGCCGGCATACTGCAGCATCCGGATATCGTTAAAGCTGTCACCGCAGCATACCATCTTATCCCTTGGAATATCAAGGATACGAAGAAGATATTTCAGGCCGTATGCTTTATCCACATTTTTCGGGCTTACCTCCAAATAAAAAGGCTCCGAGCGGAAAATTTCCGCCTCGTGAAAATACCGGCGGTAAAGGATGGGTTCTATCCTGTCCAAAACATCCGGTTCCCCCGTGAGAATACATTGGTTTACAATAACATTTCCCTCTGCCTCCAAATTTTCGCGGCATTCTATAGGCATCCGGCTTATTTGGGACTCCAGCTCGAGATACCGGTCCGGCCGGGTTCCCGATAAAATGACACCTTCCCTGTATGCTCCTATGCCGACTCCATGTTCTTTTGCATCCTTCCACAGCCTTTTAGGAATATGCGCAGGCAAATGTCTTTCAAAAATGCATTCCCCTGTCCGGATACGGATAATTTTTCCTCCGTTAAACGCCAACAGATAACTGTCGTGTTGATCCAACTGCAAGATTCTTGCTACCGGATAGACTCCCTCCGGCGGTCTCCCCGAAGCCAAAACAACCTTTACGCCCTGTTTTTGAAGACGGATGACCGCATCCCGCGTTTTGGACAGCACCTCTTTTTCTGAGTTTGTCACCGTTCCATCGATATCCAGAACCAGCAATTTGTAATCCATCAATCAAACCCCTTAAGCCAATCCCATGCTCAGATAAGCCTTTCTTGTTTCCTCCGGCACCATATTCCCTCCGGTAGCCCATGCAATATGAGTGGCGTTTTTCATTTTATCCGCAAGTCCTGCTTTTTCCACATAACCGCTCAAATCCTTTGGACGGATAAGCGCCGCAAACGAAGCACAGGCGCTGGGTTCGATAAAAATATCCTCGCGGTCAAGCAGGCCTCTCATCAGGTCATACAGCTTCTTATCCTCTATGGTGGCAATGCCGGAGAGCACCGGCTCCACAACCTTTCCCACAAACGCTGACGGGCGCCCTACAGCCAGTCCGTCGGCATCTGTCCGTCCGTCAATGCCAAGGTCCTTTACGCTCACCTGATCCTGCAGTCCGGTTGCCATTCCAAGCAGCATACAGCAGGCATGAACCGGCTCCGTAAAGAAACAATGGACATTATCCCCGTAAACCTGCTTGAGTCCGTAAGTCACTCCGCCGGGAGCGCCCCCAATCCCGCACGGGATATAGACGAACAGCGGGTGCTCGCTGTCCACTGCGATATTCTGCTGTTCAAGCTGCTTTTGAAGACGTTCTCCCGCAACACTGTATCCCAAAAACAGGTTGCGTGAGTTCTCATCGTCAACGAAATAACTCATCTCATCCGTTTCCGAATTTTTCCGTCCCTGCTCTACGGCTGCGCAGTAATCATCCTCATATTCGATTACTTCCACCCCTCGGTTCCGGAGCAGCTCCTTCTTCCATTCCTTCGCATCCGCGGACATGTGGACAATCACATGAAATCCCAGCTTTGCACTCATAATGCCGATGCTCATGCCAAGATTCCCCGTACTTCCCACCTGCACTGTATATTTCCCAAAAAATTCCTGAAATCTCGGCTCTGCCAGTACACGGTAATTGTCTGTTTCACGTAAAAATCCCGCCTCAAAAGCCAAATCCTCCGCATGTTTTAATACTTCATAGATGCCTCCTCTGGCTTTCACAGAGCCTGAAATCGGCAGATGACTGTCCATTTTCAACATCAGGCGCCCTTCTATCCCTGCCCCGTAAGCCGTATTGAGAAAGTCCTTCATTCCCGAAATCTCCCGTAGCTGCGACTCGATAATCCCGTGCGTTTCTTTCAGTTCCGGGAACACCTCCTCCAAATAAGGAGCAAACCGTTCCAGCCGTTTTCTCGCATCCTCAATCTGTTCCGGACGAAGCATAGTAATTTCCTTTTCCGCGTTCGGAATTTTTTTCTCATTTATCCAAAACGTTTCCTTTAACTGAGACACATCTCTCACAGCCGGTATTGTATCAATATATTTCTGAAGCTCTTCTCTCATTTATGTATTCTCCTTTTCTGTATTCAAATACCCGTTTTCCGGGTCCATAAATTCTTTTACCGCTTTCCTCACCTGCGGTGCCAAAAAGAATAACGCCGCAATATTGGGCAGAATCAGCAGTCCAAGTGCACAATCCTGAATATACCAGACCATATCAATGCTTCCAAGGCTTCCCAAAATGATAATCATGGGAAACAAAAAACGGTAAACAGTTGCAAGCCTTGGCTTTTTCAAATAGGTCAGGCTGACATGGCCGAAATACCACTGGCTCATCAGCGAAGTGCTGGCAAACAGGAACAGACTGACATAAATTACATACTGCATTCCCGGAAGCACATGCTGAAACGCCGCTGCTGCGAGTGTGGACGCATTCCCATGAAATCCGTTTGCACCGGTAATCAGGATGGTAAAGCCCGTCGTGCTGCTAAGCAGCATCGTATCAATAAAGACTTCGATAACTCCATATAGCCCCTGACGCACCGGATGATCCACTTCCGCAGAGGAATGCAGGACCGCCGCCGAACCCTCCCCCGCTTCATTGGAATACAGACCTCTTGCCACGCCAAACCGCATGGCTTCTTTTATGGTAATTCCTGCCAAGGCTCCCGCGCCTGCGCGCAGGGAAAACGCTCCTTTTATAATCGATGCCAGCATATCCGGAATCTGCACTGCATTCAGTACGAGAATCATCAAACCGCCTGCCACATACAAGCCTGCCATCACGGGGACGACACGCTGCGCCACTTTGACAAGCCGCTGAAAGCCTCCCCGGATAATCAGGCCCATCACCACTGCCATCACAAGCCCTGTCAGTAGAAACGGCGCCTGAAACGCTTCATTGACCACATTGGAAATGGTATTGGACTGAATCAGCGTACCACCTGCATTTTGGATAAAAAGCATCACCGCCACAAAAATTCCTGCCCGTTTCCAGCCCATGCCATATTCTATATAGTACATCGGTCCGCCGGCAATATTCCCCTTTTCGTCTCTGCCATGATATTGGATGCCCATCACAATCTCACCGAATTTCGTTGCCATTCCAAAAAAAGCGGCAACCCACATCCAAAACAGCGCACCGGGACCTCCTGACAGAATTGCCGTCGATACCCCCACAATATTCCCGCTTCCCACGCAGCTTGCAACAGCCGCGCAGAGCGCCTGATAGGAAGAACATTTTTTCTCGTCCTTTACTTCCTGTTTTCCTTTGGAACGCCTAAGAAAGCCTTTTCTAAGCAGTCCAATAAACCGAAACTGGATTCCTCCTGTCAGAATGGTATAAAAAATACCCAATCCCAAGAGGGCCGCCAAAAGCCAGTCTCCCCAAAGAAGGTTTGCAAGCGTTTGAAACAAATACTCTGCTTTTTCCATGAGCCCTTCCTTATCTTAATCCGTATGTAACTATTCAGCACCCTCATAGTTACAAGCAAAAATCCATGCAAAAATACCTTCGGTGATGGATTTTTGCCGATTAAATCTATGTTTTCTCACGGCATTCGCAGTAAATGCGCATGCCTGCTGAACAGTTTACATTCATGTCTAATTTTTTAACAGGTTTCTTCCTTGTGCATCAGGCAGCTCTACGCCCATGATTCCTGCCAGCGTAGGCGCTACATCTATCAGGCGGACATTCTCTATATTGCCCGTTGCAATCCCTTTTCCGGTCAGCATAAAGGAAGCACGCATCTCCGGAAATTCTTCATTGTATCCATGCTGCGCTTTTTGCGTCAGGCGTGTGCGGCAATATTCCCCATCCACGTCATCCCGGATTTCGTATCCTTTGTCCGCTATGAGCACATATGCTGCATTGGGGAAACCGCCTCTTTTCTTTGCACCTTCTGAATCCACAACATCCATAATCCCACTATCGGGATTTGCTTTGAGCTGTTCTACAATTTCCTTTAAGCGTTCTACAGCTTCCGTGTCGTTTGAATCCGCCAGACGAATCTCCGCCGTTCCGCCCGCTCTCTGGCTAAACGCCCTCCAGCTTACTACAGCCCCGTTTTCATCCGTTTGAATCAGACCTGCTTTTTTCAGAAGGATATTGGGAGATATATTATGGGTATTATCTAAGGTTCCGTGATCCGAAACGACACAGACAACCAAATCCCCGTCCGTTACACACTGCGCCTCCTGTATCAGCTCTCCCAGCATGCCGTCGATTTTCTCGAGACTTGCCGCTGCCTCCTTGCTGTATACGCCGTTCTGATGGGCGCTTTCATCAAAGCTGGCAAAGTATGCAGACATAAAAAACGGTTTCTCTGCAATCTGCGGCGCAAGCTTGTTCTTCAACATCCACATTGCTGCTTTTCCGCGCTGGACATCTCCGGCATCCGAGAGATCCAAGCCACCGGCATAGGTTCCGATATCCTGCTCCATCTCCAAAATCAGTCCCTGAGGCTTTGCCACCGCGTCAATAAATCTGCTGTCAATCTCACTTCCGTCCCACCAAAATTCCGGCGCAATGTAATCCCCTTTTGCGGCTACCGAAGTCGGAAACGCCACGCTTGCCGAACAATATCCTCCGTCTCTTGCAGCTTCCCACAAGGTCTTAACTTTATCGTTGGCAAACCAGTACCATGCACCCTTATGTTGACCCAACGGATCAAAAATCCCATTGTTGACAATGCCATGCACCGCCGGATTCGTTCCGGTAATCATACTTTGATGGCACGGATAGGTAAAGGTAGGAAACACACTTTTGCTCCCCTCCCTCGCCGTAAGACCATTCTCTACAAAATAGCGGGTAATATTCGGAAGCCGAACCCCCAAACGCTCCTGTTCAAAGACAAATTCCGGCTTAAGTGCATCTATGGAGACCAGCAGTACGCTCGGCCGCCTGTTTTTTTGATTTTCTGATAATGTCATGATGTTCCATTCCTTTCTTTTGAGATAATCACGTTTACTCCTGCGCTCTGAAATGCTTCCACCTGCTTATCCGCAACGTCTGAATCCGTAATGACCATGGAAATCTTTTCAATCCCGCACATCTTTACCAGCGAATTATTTCCAATCTTGGAGCTGTCTGCCAGCACAATTGTACGGTCTGCCGCTTCCATCATCTTATTCTGGACAGAAATCTCATCCATCCTTTGATACGTAATTCCCCGCTCTACCGATATGCCGCAGGTGGTCAGGAAAAATATATCCACGTTAATTTTGGAGAAAATAAGTGTTGCAACATCCGATACAAATGCTTCCTCATCCGCCCGGTAAACCCCGCCTGTCAAAACAAGCGTAATCCCTTCTGCGCCTGCCAGCTCCTGTGCCACGGCAAAAGAATTTGTAACGACTGTTAACGAATGAAATCTTGCCTTGATTGCCTTTGCCAAACTCAGAGAGGTGGTTCCGGAATCCAAAGCGACCGCCTGTCCCTCCCTGATATGGTTCACGGCTTCCAAAGCAATACTCTCTTTGCTGGATAGGTTCTCTTCACGTCTTTTGCTAAAAGAGGTATACGTCGCATCTTTATCCTGCAGCGTTTCCAGCTTCATGGCACCGCCCCGGATGCGCCTTAGCATTCCTTTTGCTTCCATATTTTCCAAGTCTCTTCTTATGGTTTCCCTAGAAGTCTGTAAAGCGTTGCAAAGCGTTATTGTCCGCACACTGCCTTCCCGTTCCAACAGATTACTGATTTCCTCATATCTTTGTTCTGTTAACATTGATTTTCTTCCCTTCTTGTCAAATCCATTTTCTAGTTGTAATATTAACACACATTTGCACAAATTGCAACATTCTTTTTTCTTTTTTTCCACACAATTGCAACTATTTCCTAATTAATGATGTTTTGAAAAACATACTTTTACATAAATTTACAACTTTTTACACATTTTTGCTTGACATTACACATTTTTACAACTATACTAAAAAGTGTCAAATCCATTTAAAAAATTAAGGAAATGAGGTAAGCCATTATGTCTGAACAAAAAAAAAGAACCATTGATAAAAAATGGATCTCCTTCGGCATCCTGATGCTGGGAGCCGGCACAATCTACAAACTGGGCTTTTTAAAAGATGCTTTCTATGTACCTATGCAGGAATTTATGGGGCTGTCCCATACACAAATCGGAACAGCCATGAGCGTTGCCGGCCTAATCTCCACCTTTGGCTTTTTGGCTTCCATCTATCTGACAGACCGGGTTTCCAAGAAGATCATGATACCGCTGTCTCTCATCGGTATTTGTATATGCGGAATTTGTCTTTCCACATTTCCGTCCTATCCTGTATTCCTTCTGATTTACTGTCTTTTAGCTGTCTGCGCCGATATGCTGTACTGGCCTACCATGCTAAAAACCGTCCGCCTGTTGGGCAACGAGGATGAACAGGGACGTATGTTCGGAATCATGGAAGCCGGACGCGGATTGATGGACACAATTATCGCCTTTGGCGCCCTTGGAATTTTCTCCGCATTGGGAAGCACGGCAAATGGTCTTAAGATGGCAATTTTGTTCTATTCCGTTGTCCCGGGTGTAATCGGCATTATTATGTATTTTCTGCTCGAACCGGACAATGCGCCTGACACGCAGACAGCGAATGCGGCAGCAAAAGATGTCAACGCAAATAAACGTGCATGGGAGGGTGTAGTCCGTGCCCTGAAAAATAAAAATATTTGGCTCGTGTCTTTCAATGTATTTTTCGTATACAGCGTCTATTGCGGGCTGACTTACTTCATCCCGTTTTTGGAAGAAGCTTATGCCCTTCCTGCCGCGTTGGTAGGCGTTTACGGCATTATCAACCAGTATGGGCTGAAAATGCTGGGCGGACCTATCGGCGGATTTATCACGGATAAGGTTCTTCATTCCGCTACAAAATACCTGCGGATAGCGTTTGTGATTGTCGGCACGATTTTAGTCGTTTTTTCCCTGCTGCCACATCAGTCGATGGGAATCTTTTTGGGAATGTTTATCACTCTGACTATCAGCGCCTGTGTTTACAGTATGCGCGCTATATTCTTTGCGCCTATGGATGAGGTGCATGTACCCCGCGAAATCACTGGTTCCGCAATGTCGATGGGGTCTTTCATCGGCTATCTGCCGGGGGCATTTATGTATGCCGTATACGGCGGTATCCTTGACAAGTTCGATGGCCTGACCGGATACCGTATCGTCTACATTATCATGGCAGCTTTTGCAGCAGGCGGATTTTTGCTGAGTACCTATATTTTGAGCACCATCAAAAAGGCGAAAAAAGCAGCTAACTAACAGCAGCATTTATTATCAGCACATTGCCGATGCCGCAATCCCAGCGATTGCACCATCGGCAACTGCTGTTGCTACCTGCCTTACTTTTTTCACACGGATGTCGCCTGCCGCAAATACACCCGGAATTTCTGTCTGCATGGAATCATCAACGGGAATGTAACCGCCTTCCAGCTTTAATTCCGTGTACATCTGCGTATTGGGGACGATTCCCGCGTATACAAACACACCGCACTCCGTATCTTTTACAATCTGCTTCTTTCCTGTTTTGTTATCCGTAAATTCAAGCTCCTCCACCGCTTCGCTGCCATATACCGCAGTAAGGCTTGAATGCGGCATGATTTCGATATTATCATGGGTGGAAACCTTGTCCTTAAATTCCTGTATACATGCAAGCGCATCCTCCACGCATACAATAATTACCTTGCCTGCCAGTTTTGCCAGATAAAGAGCTTCCTTTACTGCTCCGTCTGCCCCGCCGATTACATAAACGGTCTTTCCTTTATAGTGTGCGCCGTCTTTTGGTGCATTTAATCTGACGCCCTTCAAGTTTTCCCCCGGAATGCCTAGCATACGGCCGGAACCGCCGTTTGCCAAAATTAAGGTTTTCGCTTCATAACTTCCTTTGTCCGTTATGACTTTTTTTATTTCGCCTGCAAGCTTTGTCTGCGTCACATTTTCATAGCGGATTTCCACACCGGCGCCAAGTGCCTGTTCTTTCATGCGTTCCGCGAACGTA
Source organism: Lachnospiraceae bacterium UBA7110 (assembly GCA_002492295.1). Classification (GTDB taxonomy): domain Bacteria; phylum Bacillota; class Clostridia; order Lachnospirales; family Lachnospiraceae; genus COE1. The sequence continues at coordinate 5,618 of DKYC01000126.1, read as the reverse complement.
CTGCCGGACTCTTCCTGTATGATTGCCGTGTAGTGCGTCACTGTGGATACCGTACCGATTAAACCGCCTACCTGTTTCTTCTCCAACACCAAAACATTTTTTCCTCTGCTTTTCCCATAAATCGCGGCACTGATACCAGCCGGTCCCGCACCAATAATAATCATGTCATACATTGCAATATCCTCCTATATCCATTGAAATTTTTTCTCTCTCCTTGCATGGCAGACAGGCAACCGCATTGTAGGAGAAAAGCATTTCATAATACCTAATAAAAAATTATATCATAATATTAACATAGTTGTGGTTATTTTTTGCGTTTTTTAATTTCTTATTCGTAACGATTTTCGCCTTAATCATTATGGAAAATCTATATTTTCTTATGGTATCTGTGCCAAAAGTACCTCAGCATCCACAAAGCGTATCGGTTTTATGTCAACTACTTCGTTTTCAAGATTTCGCCCGTTTGTGCTTTCACATGTAACTGCTACTTTGACATACTCTTTTGTATGTCCGATAAAGTACGCAGTCCCTTGGATTTCCTTGCGCTCCTCAAAAAGCACCTGTGCATTCCTTCCTATATAATACTCCCGGAATTTTTTCGACATCTGTGCCTCAAGCTCCTGCAAAACCATACTGCGCTTTGTTTTTTCACTCTCCGGCACCTGGTTTGGCATCACCGCAGCCTTTGTACCCTTTCGCTTGGAATACTTGAAAATATGCATTTCATAAAAGTCCGCTTTCTTTACAAACTGCACTGTTTGGGCAAACTCCTCGTCCGTTTCGCCCGGAAACCCCACAATCACATCCGTCGTAATCGCGGGATGCACAAAAACAGAACGCAGACGTGCCACGCCTTCTAAATATTCCTTCGGCGTATAATGGCGGTTCATGCGTTTTAAGACGCTCTCGCAGCCGCTTTGCAGAGAAAGGTGAAAATGCGGACAAAGGTGTTTTAATCCGGCGAGATTTTTCGCAAAGTCCTCTGTCACAATGCGCGGCTCAAGTGAACCAAGCCGAATGCGCTCTACACCCGGTACTTCATCGATTGCATTCATCAGCTCCAAAAGGGCATCTGCGCCGTAAGAGCTGATATGGATTCCGGTCAATACAAATTCCTTGTAACCAGCGGCGGCAAGTCCTTTGATTTCCTCCAAAATATCAGCCTGCTGTCTGCTGCGCACGCGTCCTCTCGCATACGGTATCATGCAATAAGTACAGAACTGATTGCAGCCGTCCTGTATTTTGATGTAGGCACGGGTATGCTCCCCGGTTGCGGTGAGTTTCATTTCCTCATATTCTAAAGTATGGTTGATGTCAATCACGTTTTCCTGCACCACGCCTTTAAAATAATTTTCCAAAATTGATATCAGGTCTTTTTTCCGGTTGTTTCCTATGATTAAATCAACGGACTTATCCGCCTGCACCGCCTGCGTATCCGACTGCACATAACAGCCAACGGCGACGACGATGCCCTCCGGGTTTGTCTTTTTTGCCTTGTGCAGCATTTGACGGCTTTTGCGGTCCGCAATGTTGGTCACGGTGCAGGTGTTTACGATATAGACGTCCGCCTTTTCCTCAAACGGCACAATTTCATAGCCGTTTTGCCGCAATGCCTCAAGCATGGCGTCCATCTCGTATGCGTTGACCTTGCAGCCTAGGTTGTGATATGCTACGGTTTTCATTCGTTTTCTCCTCTCTATTTGCAGATTGTTGCAGATTATTGCAGATTGTTGCAGACTGCTTCTTTTGGGCGGAACTGTTGCATATATTTCCAAAAATCCTGATTTTTATTGGCACATTTGTACTTTGCATGTCAACCTGTATACTTTTTTGATTTTTTTTTGTCAATTTTCATTGAAACTGTTTTTTATCTTTGGTTGACTTTTCCAGTGATTACCTTTATTATAATAAATGAAAACGTAAACAATAAAGGAGGTATTTTGAAATGAAAACAGTTCAGATTTCTTTAAACTCGATTGATAAGGTAAAGTCCTTTGTTAATGATATTACTAAGTTTGATTACGACTTCGACCTTGTTTCCGGCAGATATGTCATTGACGCAAAGTCAATTATGGGAATTTTCAGCTTAGATTTGTCAAAAACAATTGACTTAAATATCCATACCGAAGGCGACACAGCTGAGATTATGGACGTGTTAAAGCCTTACTTAGTCTAGTTTATAGCATCTCATAGCAATAAAATTTTACTTAAAAGTTTTATCCGGTACGGAGTTTTCAAATTCTGTACCGGATATTTATATGCACACGGACGTCCAAATGAAAGATGTCATCAAACTGGCAAATGTCAGTTCGCTGACGGACGCCCGGCGCACGAGTAGGAAAGATAAATCTTCCCTACTCGATTGCACACACACTTTTAATGCCATTCTATTTCTATAACCTCATCCGTTTCAAGCGCCGTTTGAACAAGCTCCTCAATTCGTTCTTCCAAATTATGTTCATGTATGCGGATGACATTCAAATTCGGTTTTGTTACAGGGTGCTTTGCCACAAAGATGGTGCAGCAGTCCTCGTATGGCAGAATTGACGTTTCGTATGTGTCAATTTTTTCTGAAATTTCCACAATTTCCTGCTTATCCATACCAATGAGCGGCCTGTAAACGGGCATTGTGCACACATCGTTTGTCGCCATCAGCGACTGCATGGTCTGTGACGCCACCTGTCCGATGCTCTCGCCTGTAATAAGTCCCAGACTCCCGCTTTGCTCTGCAATCGTCTGCGCAATGCGCATCATGTAACGGCGCATAATGATTGTTAGCTCATCGTGCGGGCACTTGTCGTAGATGTAAAGCTGAATATCCGTAAAATTGATGATGTGGAGCGTAATCGGTCCGCTGTACTTTGACACGATTTTGGCAAGGTCCATAACCTTTTGCGTCGCGCGCTCACTGGTGTAAGGCGGTGCGCTGAAATACACCGCATCGATTTTGACGCCGCGCTTTGCAATCATATAGCCTGCCACCGGGGAATCAATGCCTCCTGAGAGCAATAGCGTGCCTTTTCCGTTTGTACCGATTGGAAGTCCGCCCGGACCTGCGATTACGACGGAGTATACGTTAATTTTTTCACGAACTTCAATTCTTAAAAGCACATCCGGCTTGTGCACATCCACTCTGATTTCGGGAAATGCCTTTAGCAGTACCTCGCCGATTTCGCGGTTGATTTCCATGGAATCCTTCGGATAGTTTTTCCGCGCACGCCGCGCCTCCACTTTGAACGTAATATTTTTGTCGGGATAAACTTCATCCATGTATTTTATCACATCCTCGCAGAGCTTCTCAAAGCCCTCGTCTTCAAGCTGAACAACAGGACAGATTCCCGTGATGCCAAACACGGTTTTCAGATTTTCGACAACCTCGTCGTAATCATAGTCCCCGTCGGTATTCACGTAAATCCTGCCCTGTGATTTTGTAACTTCAAACACGCCGTCGCACCGCTTTAGTGCATAACGGATCTGATCACACAGTCTGTCTTCAAATATATATCTGTTTTTTCCCTTTACACCAATCTCTGCGTATTTTATTAAAAATGCTTTGTATTCCATCGATTATGTCCATGCTCCTTTCTAAGCATGCGAATTTGTGCTTCTGCGCAAATTTGCCGGTTGAAAATATAATTTTCAGCCTTTCCTCTGTGTAGTGGTAAACACTAATGCCTTGTGTAATGCCGCAGCATAGGAATGAGCTCGCCCATACACATGATGGTATAGTCAATCTCCTCCTCTGTCGTAAATGTACCAAAACTAAAGCGGATTGTCGAATCAAGATATTGTTTTTCCACGCCGATTGCCTTTAGCGTCGCTGAAACTGCAGGCTTATTTGATGAGCAGGCGCTTCCTGCCGAAACATAGATGCCTTTGTCCTCGAGCGCATGCAGCATCACCTCGCTGCGCACGCCCTGTATGGAAACACTGACAATGTGCGGCGCACCTTCCGCGCCCTGGCATCCGTTGATTTTGATACCTTCAATCCTGCGCACACCTTGTATAAACCGCTCCCGTACCTGGTATAAATGCGCAACCTTCGTGTCCAAATCCGTGTAACACAATTCTGCCGCTTTCGCCATTCCCGCAATCCCGGGAACGTTTTCCGTTCCAGAGCGCATACCGCGCTGCTGTCCGCCGCCAAAGAGTATCGGACGTACTTTGGCTTTTTCGTTGATGTACAAAAAGCCGACGCCCTTGGGACCATGTATTTTATGGGCGCTTACCGACAAAAGGTCAATGTTCATGCGCTTGGGATAAATCCTGCACTTTCCGTAGCTTTGTATCGCGTCCACATGGAACAGTGTATTCGGGTTCATCCGCTTAATCAGCGCGCCCGCCTCCGCAATCGGCTGTATGGAGCCAATTTCATTGTTGACGTGCATAATCGATACAAGGATTGTATTTCGCGTCATTGCGCGTTCCAAATCGCTAAGCCGTATTACGCCGTTTGCGTCTACAGGAAGATAGGTCACTTCAAAGCCCTGTTCCTCCAAATATGCGCAGGGCTGTAAAACCGCCGGGTGCTCGATACGCGTTGTGATAATGTGTCTGCCTGCTCTGTAGTTAGCATATGCACCGCCAATCAGCGCAATATTGTCCGACTCTGTTCCGCCGGACGTAAATAGGATTTCCTTTTCCTGAACCTTTAAACTTTTTGCAATGATTTCTTTGGAATAACGCACATATTTTTCGGCCTCCACGCCTTTTTTGTGCATACTGGACGGGTTTCCGTAATCCTCACACATGATATGTGTCATTAGTGCAGCAACTTCCGGCAGACATTTTGTGGTTGCCGAATTGTCAAGATAAATTTCATTCATATTTAACACCAGCCTACTTTGTATCTATTCTAGGCAGGCGAAACTACCGCCTGCCTCGTCTGAACAGTATTTTATATATAAAATATGCGCTGTTTCTGCGTTTGGTTCGCGTGCTATTCCACCGGCAGTGAAAAACCTCCATAGATGAGAAGTTTATCTACGGTGGAATTTATTACATCTTAACAGAATGCGGCGGGGAGTTCAATACATACTTTCTTGCTTTATATTCACCCTCCGCAGTCAAAAGTCCTTCTTCTGACATTTCCCTTAAAATTCTTTTCGTTGTAGAAACCGCCAAGCTTAATAACTCTTTAGCTTCTTTCTTTGTAATAAATCCGTTTTCTAACACATACTTCACAATCGTTTCCTTCTATATCGAAACATCAACATTGGAAGTTCCTCTTCAAGCCTGGTTTTAACAGCACTTGAATTACGAAATACATCCATATCATGCTGTTGTGCCTCTTCACCAAATATACTGAAAACTCCATGTGCCTTTTTATGTTGCTCCGTCTATCTGTTTGATTGTCTTTTCTCCATAAATATTTTCTATCTCTTTACCATTTCACAACTTTTTTATTCTTATTATCAGTATAACTTGCAGGTTACAAACAAACAATCTTTTTTAAATCTTTTTTGTTTTATCCATATTAGTACCCCAACTGTTTACTTCTTATCAACTAGTGTATTGTATCATTCATATCTGGTAAAACTCCGCAGGATAATTTTTCATTGGCAAGGCGGCTGAATGAGGCGATGCGGTGGCATCGTCGATTGAAGCCAACGTAGTCC
>DKYC01000150.1:1797-5117 GCA_002492295.1 Lachnospiraceae bacterium UBA7110 | reverse complement strand
TAACGAACAGGCGGCTGCTTCACACAGACCAACGGAGATATTGCTGCCGCCGGAAGACCTTGAGAAATACACGGGAACATATCTTCCCGGAAAGATACAGATTGAACAAAAAAACGGAAGACTGTATCTGGTTCGTGTCAACCAGAACATTCACATCGAATTATGCTGTGTGGGCAAGGACAGCTTCAAAAGGCGGTGCGAAGAACAACAAACAGTACACAAATTAATTTCAGAGGGCAGTAGCCAGCCGTCCGTGTGGGGATATGGTCTAAAATGCAAACAGTTTATATAACAAATGAGGAATTTCATGTTCAGGCGTCACTGCCGCCTGAACATAATCCCCTTTTTATGGGCATAATCAAAGATAAAGATGACAAAAGCCACAATCAGAATGATAAAGGCAGTCAGGACATCCCAGATATCCATGAGCGGTTCGGATGTGATTCTTGACAGTACCACGTTGATGACAAACTGCAACGGAATCAGCAGCAGCACCGCAGTGCCCCAGACCGCAGGGCGCCTGTTATGAAACCGCTTGAATAAGAAAAATACCATCCAAATATAAAGCATGGCGATTATCGCCATCCGCGCGCCGATGGAAAAGACGGCATGTGCCTTGATGAGCCAGCTCAGCAAATATAGGTAGGGCAGGATAAACAAACTCAGTGAAATAAGACTGCCAGTGATTCCCCGCCTGCCCAGTATCATGATGGGAAACGAGATGACCCATGCAAAGACAATGGAGCTTATGGGTATCAGCGACCATGTGAGCCTGCCCGAAAGCGCGATGTCACAGATGATGCAGACCATGATGCCCACAAGCAGTGTCAGTGAGTAAATCATGGAGATGACCACATTTTTGCTGAGATTGTTTTCATCCTGCCGCTTCAGTGCTATCAGATTTTCGTCTGCCCTGTTCTCAATATTTTCCATATGAATTTCCTCCCCGCTCAGCAGCTCATTTACCGTAATGCCCAAAATCCCGCAGAGCTCCAGCATGATGGAAGAGTCAGGCATACTGTTTCCGGTCTCCCACTTTGAGACTGCCCGGTCTGTGATGCCAAGCTTCTCTGCGAGCTGCGCCTGTGTCAGGTTTTTCTCCTTACGGCATTTTGCGATAAATTTTCCGATTTCTTTTTGGTTCATATTAACCTCCATATTCAAACATGCTCTAAGCCAGTGTCTTTGGCTGACTTGGAGTGTGTTTTCATTTTACTGTGAAACGATGGAATATGACACGAACTACCGGTTGAATGCGGGAACTCAACTGATGGTTGAGTGTGCAGCCGGATTGAAAAAGGTTTTCCATGCACGAAACGGCAGGATGCCATATTTTAGTGACATTATATCACAGCAATAGAAGCAGTGGCAGACATTTCGTATTGTTTTTCGGAAAAAGATTGGATGAAATTGTATCGTTGCCGACGGTACCACGGAATTACCACTTATTGAGGGCAGCAGGGAGCCTGTGCTGGACAGGCTGGTGGTGGATGTTGACAAAATATTACTGTAAAATGTGAAAGGGTTCTGCTATAATAATATTAAGGATGACATAGCGGAGAATGTTACAAAACGAACTAAGAAAGGTACTATTATGGATGAAAAACGCAATGATAACGATTTTTTGATGAAACCAAAAATTGATTTTGCATTTAAGGAGATCATGACAGATGAAAAGGCGCGCATCGGGTTTCTGTCCGCAGTATTGAAGATAAAGCCAGAGGATGTCAAGGAAACACATATTCTGAATCCTTATCTGGGCAAGGTTCATGAAGAAGATAAACTGGGGATTCTTGATGTGCATATTTTGATGAATGATGATACAGAGATCGACACGGAAATCCAGCTGTCCGAGATGCGAGTCTGGGCAAACCGTTCGTTGTTCTATGCATCGAAAATGTATACAGACCAGATTGAACAGGGACAGAAATATGATGTGTTGAAAAAGTGTGTAAGCATCAGCATTCTTGATTTTGAATTATTTAAAGATCAGGAGGAGTTTTATTCGAGCTTTCATATCAGGGAAGATCAGAGGAACCTTTTGTACACAGATAAGATGGAATTTCATGTAATAGAACTTCCCAAGTTGCCGAAAGAACGAAAGAAGGACAGCAGTGATGTGGAACTGTGGGCAAATTTTATCAATTCAGAACGGGAGGAGGAATTTGATATGCTGGCAAAACAAAACCCATATATTGAGAGTGCATATAAAAAGCTGCAGATTATCAGTCAGGATAAAGAAAAGCGGCTGGAATATGAAGCCCGCGAAAAGGCGATAAGAGACTATAATCAGTCTATGTATGAAGCGGAGCAGCGTGGAATTGAAGCGGGAATAGAAATCGGTGAACAGCGCGGAATAGAAGCAGGAATAAAGAATATGGCGGAGGCTTATCAAAAGTTTGGTCAGAGTTATAAAGCGGCAAAAGAAGCTGTTCAGGAAAAATATCCCAACGCAGAGGAAACATTAATTGACACGATTATACAGGATGTATATAACATGCAACAGGTATAAAGCAAGGAACAAGAATAAAGGAAGATGTATTTTATTGATTGTGAGTGTAATATTGGAGTAGTATGTAGTTGGATATATTGATACAATGGGGCATTCCGGTACACTGGAATGCCTATTTAATTTTCTTTTTGGAATCTGCCAAGTTCATTTAATAAAATTTTATTTAATCGTTCTTCGCGTTCTTTTGTCTGGATCATATTTTTGTGCCGATTTTTTCCCTCAAGATTGACTGTATTCACTGCAAAGTGAATATGTAGTTTGGAATCTTCCTTTTCTGATTTATGGACGGCATAGCTTTTTCCCGCATTGTTGAACAATCTGCCCAAAGGGCAAAGAATCAGCAGATAGACAGATACTGTCTATCCCGATTGCTATAATGTTCTTATTGGTATTTGTATGGTGTGGAAAAATACGCTTGAACTGTTGTTAGATTGAAAGCCAGCGGCAAGGATTTTATTAGAAATCATCAAAAGTAAGAAATTTGTATGGGGCAATCTGCAGCACGGATGCAATATCAAATAGAGAATCCAGAGAAAGGGCCTTTTGAATATTAGGTGCCTCCAAGTGTCCGATAAAAGCCGGGGTTAATCCAGTCTGTTCAGCAAGCTCTTCCTGTGTGAGTCCGCGCAGTTTGCGATAATAAGCAATTTTCAATCCTATCTGGCGATAATTTTCTGCATAAATCTGTTTCATGGGCAAATCCTCCTCTTTTTATGGTATCGAATTGGCGTAGTAATTGACATGGATTGAAAAATATAATATTATAATTGTTAGATATAAATAGTATGCGCTAAGTGACTAAAATATG
>DKYC01000150.1:1172-1495 GCA_002492295.1 Lachnospiraceae bacterium UBA7110 | reverse complement strand
CCTGACAGGGGGTGAGGGTTCAAAAGAATAGCGGCAGAGGGTATTTATAGGGTAAGGTATATGTAGACAGGAGGAAGATATTATGATGCATTTTAGGAATGGGTTTTGGTAGGTGCGCTAGCTGTAATGATGGCAGTATCTTAACCACAGTTTTCGGTGGGTAATGTCAGGGCGGAAGAAGCAATAGAAGAGACAAAAGAGACTGAAACAGGAACGCAGGGAACTGACCTTAACGAAGTGAAATCTGACAGGGAGGTGAATTTCAGCTAGAAGAGCAAAGCTCATACCAATTGAAAAAAGGTAGTGTCAAATAATTTATGAAA
>DKYC01000150.1:762-1014 GCA_002492295.1 Lachnospiraceae bacterium UBA7110 | reverse complement strand
GCACATGGGCATCCAAATGAAATAAGTCAGCAGGCTGACGGACGCCCGGCGCGCGAGGCATGAATGAAACGCTTTGGGATGCCGCTTTGCGGGTACGGTGAGTATAAATAAAATAGGGGTAGTGTCAAATAATTTATGAAAAAAACTGAATCAAAAAATAGGTTTGAATGAACCTTGAAAGTTGCAAATATTGATGGTTATAAGACCTTGGGGCGTTGCCCCAAACCCCACAAGGGACTCGTCCCTTGACCC
>DKYC01000150.1:0-437 GCA_002492295.1 Lachnospiraceae bacterium UBA7110 | reverse complement strand
CCCCCTTTTCTGCTGGACAGGATTATCCGCGAGCCTTATGTCAACAGACTTTCGCGGCATATCCTCACAGCCGGCCAAGCCGGCTGCTGCGGTATTCCACGGTTCTATTGACAACAGCTCCGCTCCGTCTGTGCAGTACCGTTTTTCTGCATATTCAGGATGGTCTGCTGCCCGAGGAAGATGAGCAGCTGCCATCTGCCGGGCATGTTGTCAGCACCCTGCAGCATCTCCACTTCGTTGAGGACTTTGTATTTATTGTGTTTGTGAGGGCGCAGGAAGTTATAGTAAGCGACCCAGAGCGCCAGATCGTAGCTGGCACCGTCGATGTTGTCAAAGCCGTTTGTATGACGGTAAGAGGCCTTATAAGTCCGGTTGAGGCGTTCAATCATCTGCTTGAATGGCCGGTATTCGGTGGAAACAGCATCGTCGTTGGTAAG
>DKYC01000094.1 GCA_002492295.1 Lachnospiraceae bacterium UBA7110 | reverse complement strand
CTTTTTGTCAGAGGTCGTCAGATCATAGATCTCCTCCGGATCGATATTCTCTATGGAAATCGGCAGATTAAACGGAACAAACATATCCCTGATTTCATAATATTCTTCTTTTTCAAGAAATCCCTTCTGCCATGAAATATAGGCGGCGGCAACGCTTCCAAGCGCCACGCATTCCCCGTGAAGCAATTCGAAATTTTTGTATTTCTCTATCGCATGCCCAATTGTATGCCCAAAGTTTAGAATCGCACGCTCTCCCTTTTCCGTAGGATCTTTTTCTACAACCAGCTTTTTGTAAGTACAGCTTTTTAAGACCATCTCCATGAGCGTTTCCAAATCCCGTTCATGGATTTCATACATATTGTCAATAATCCACTCATAAAAACCTGCATTCTTGATAAGACCGTACTTCATCACTTCAGCCATACCGGAATAATACTGTCTGTCATCAAGCGTTTTTAAAGTGGCAATATTCATGTAGACAAGCCTGGGCATATAAAAAGCACCGACCATATTCTTATACTGATCAAAATCAACGCCTGTTTTTCCACCCACACTGCTGTCAACCTGCGCCAAAAGCGTAGTCGGTATCTGTACAAAATCGACACCGCGAAGATATGTTGCCGCCACAAACCCCGTCGTATCGCCAACCACTCCGCCGCCTAAAGCCAAAAGCATATCCCTGCGCTCAAATTTATTCTGAATCAAAAACGCATAAATATCCTTTACCGTATCAAGGTTTTTGCTCTGCTCTCCCGCCGCAAAAACATATACGGCAAGCTTTTTACACTTATCTTTTAAAACAGCGCTTACCTCATCCGTGTATAAACCGTTAACCCTGGAGTCTGTAATGATGCAAAGCTTTCTGCTCCCGATGTCAAAGGCAGCCAGTTCCTCTGCGAGTCTTTCAAAATCATGCTCATACACAATATCATAGATTGGGGTGTTATTTTGATTGATTGTTAGTCTCTGCGACATGACGACCTCCTTTTAAAACAGAATCAATATCATAATAAAAAACTCCCCACCCCTTATCGAAAGTGGGAAGTAAATCTTTTGCATTCAAAGCTTAAAGTGTATTATGAGAAATCGGTACACTAAAGGTGCTTGACAAAACGCCCTGAAAATCTCCGGAAATATCAACACTGGCAGGTGTGATAATAAAGATATAATTTGAAATCATCTGAAGATTTCCGTTGATTGCATAGGTAGATCCTGATGCAAAGTCGATAATTCTTTGAGAGATTTCTAAATTAAGTCCTTCCAAATTCAGAACGACTGCACGGTTATCCAAAAGTGTCTCCGTGATTTCCCTTGCGTCTTCCACACTTGAGGGTTTTATAACGCAAACCTCCATGCCGCTGCCTTGTGCCTTCTTCACAGGTCTGATCGGTGTCACTTTCTGTGAGGTTCTTCTTGTCGGTTTTTCATTCGGCTCATCATAACTGTTGTCCCGCTCACGCATTGCGGGTGCCGGTTTTCTTACTGTATTTGCAACAACTTCTCCTTCATCGTAATAATCATCATCATCGTAATAATCGTCCTCATTATTCAGATGCATGAAATTTAATAACTTGTCTGTTACTCCCATAATTATATTTCCTCTCCCTTCAGCATTGTCGGCCTTGCTCCGAAGATACCGGTCCCAACACGCACATAAGTGGCTCCTTCTGACACCGCCGTGCGATAATCCCCGGTCATCCCCATGGATAATGTTTCCATATATACATTATCAACGTTTTCTCTCATAATGTCAACTGAAATTTTCTTTAATTTCTGAAAATAACGTCTATTTTCTTCCCCATCCTCTACATAAGGGGCAATCGTCATCAATCCCTTTATCAAAATATTGGGTAATTTAGCGATTTCCTTAACTAACGCAAGGACGTCCTCACAGGTTGTTCCGAATTTGGTATCCTCATTTGCAACGTTCACTTCAATTAAAATTCGAACCTCCACGTTTTTCTTAACAGCCTCCTTGCTGATTTCCTCCGCAAGCCGCAGTGAGTCTACGCTGTGTATCATATAAACCTTATCCACAATATATTTCACCTTATTGCGCTGTAAGTGGCCAATCATGTGCCAGCGGATATCCTTTGGAAGGATTTCATATTTGTCCACAAGCTCCTGCACCTTGTTTTCCCCAAAGTCCCTGCAGCCGCAGTCATACGCTTCCCAAAGCATTTCCACGGGTTTTGTCTTGCTGACTGCAATCAATGTTACGTCCTGTCGTCTGCGCCCTGATTTTTCGCATACGGCAGCAATCTGCCCCTCCACTGCTTTTATGTTTTCCCCGATACCGTACTCAGACATCTGTATTCCTCCCCTTTTCACATAAAAATTATTGCTGATGATAAATAAAATCATCCGTATTGACACTTGCAGCATCAAGAACAATCCTGTCATAGACAGTCAGACCGTACTGCGTATTGGAACTGACAATTGCATAATCGTCATTTTCCTCCAAAATCGTAATCTGTTTAAAATCAGCGTAGCCTTTATTCATATTGTAAACGCCCTTCAGTGTTCCCGACTTGCTGACCGCAATTTTATCCGTGGAATCAGGCTTGCATATGTATTCCCCGACACTTAAATCAGAATTGTCCACATAAAATTCCTTGTCGTCAGAGCTGTAAACCGTCGTTTCCACAAAACGGTAAGTCAGCTCACCCTCCTCATTATAGGACTCCTTTGTAACGCCATAATTTCCGTGTTCCCCACCCTTGCTCATATATTCCGCAGGAATGATGAAAAATTCCTTCTCCGCAATTGCCGATTGGGGAATTTTCAGTCCCCGTTTGTCACTGACGACAAGCTCAATATCCACAAATCTGTCAGCGCAAAAGGTCTTGCAGGAATTGGTAAAGGTAAGCTGTGCATAATCCCCGTCAGCCAAATGGTGAATGGTAACCTGCCCCCAAGAGGTTTCCTGTGTCCTGATAAATTTCACATTGACATATTCCTCTTCCTCAAGCTGTGCTGCCCGCTCCTCTTCAATTGGTATGACCAGCGACCAGTTTTCATTAGTAACAAGCTTCCCCACCACACTGTTTTTCTCCACCAGATCATTGTTATTTACCCTGTTGCGCTCATATGCGGACTGGTCAAACAGTTCCATGCTAATCCCTTCGGGCGTCAGCGTTTCGTATCCATCCGTGTTATATACGACATAACCTGATTTTCCGACCGGACACAGTGATACCATTCCTCCGAGATTTGACTTGCTGAGTGTGTCCATGCCCTCATACATACTGATGTTTACAAGCTTTACGACCGCGCCCTCAAGGTTGTACTTAAAGTCATATACCGTACTGAATTCCCTGCAGTCAAACGTGCTGTCATACTGTATTACATCAGCCCTAAGCTCGGAAAGCTCCTCATCCGTATATTTATTTTCGCCAAGCTCACCCGAATTTAAAAGCGTGGCAAGCTTGCCGCTCTCATCAATGGAATATACCGTGTCCCGTGAAGAAACACGCTCGCCTTCCCTGACATAGTAATTGATGTAGCCCGTATAAGGGGAACGGATAACCTCTTCCTCCCGCAAAGCGATGCCCGTATACGTTTTTGATACGGACAGGGAGCCCATCTGTACGGAATAGCCCATAATCGGTTCAGAATTGAAATACATTGCAATAACCACAATTATATAAACAGTCATTGCGCCAAATATTAACAGCTCAATCCTGTTCATGGTCCTTCCCGACTTACTATGCTGTTTTTGCCTTGCACCCTGTCGATTCTCTCCTGCCACAAGCAAATCTCCTTAATGAAATCTCCTTAATAAAAGCCCCGGAACCCACCGAGGCTTTTTATTTTTAAAATATTTCTATAATGATACAACAACCTTT
>DKYC01000158.1:10146-10479 GCA_002492295.1 Lachnospiraceae bacterium UBA7110 | reverse complement strand
AGGGCATACCATCGGCATTCATTGCTACAGTCATGATTACGAATCGCTGTATGAGAGCGTCGATGCTTACGTAGCGGATTTTGAGAAGGCAAAGGCGGTTGTCCGTGAAGCTACGGGGGTGGAGGCAAAGCTGTTTCGGTTTCCGGGGGGAAGCATTAATTCCTATAATAGGAAGGTTTATGAGGATATTGCAAAGACCATGACAGAAAACGGATATATTTATTTTGATTGGAACGCAAGCTTAGAGGATGCGGTGCATACGTCAACCCCTGAGCTTTTGCTCGTGAATGCAAGACAGAGCACGCTTGGCAGAAAAAAGATTGTGATGCTTGC
>DKYC01000158.1:9600-9849 GCA_002492295.1 Lachnospiraceae bacterium UBA7110 | reverse complement strand
CAGAAAAAAGATTGTGATGCTTGCGCACGACGTTGTACACAATACCACGCTTTGCATCAATGATTTGCTGGAACAGTTCCCTGAATATCAGATGCTGCCGCTGACGGAGGAAGTGGAGCCGATACAGTTTTGAAAAATACCATTGATTGTGTTCCCGCACTTTTTTAAGTGTTCAAAACAGAAATTTAATGATTTGTATAAAAAATAAAGAAAATAATTGAAATTGTTCTCCGGATATATTATAATACT
>DKYC01000158.1:0-9353 GCA_002492295.1 Lachnospiraceae bacterium UBA7110 | reverse complement strand
GTAAATATATTATGTTAATTTAAACGGGGGATGATTATGAAACTGCAAAACGACGGTTATTATGAGGAGGAGCATGGTTCAGGCTCAAAAATGATATATGTTTATATGGTGCTTATTATGTCCGTGGTAATACTTGGCGTAACCGCGCTTGTCTTTTGGGCAAACAATAATAGAAGCAAAAACGACGGAAGCGGCTATGCGGCGGCAGTGGCGCAGAGGGATGCACAGACTGCACAGTCGGGGAATCCGGCAGCAGGGGCAGAGGCGTCTGTCATTTCGGAAAACAAGCTGACCTCGGATGACCTTGATATTTGGACGCTTCCGGATACAGGGCGAAAGAAGGGCGGTTCGAAGTCCAATAAAAATAATGGGACGGTGAAAAACCAGACGACCGGTGAGACCGTGATAGAGGGCTCTTCTGAGGAATCATCGGGGGATAAGGCTGCAACCGCGGATGAGCTTGCAAACGGAAAGACCTCTGTGTACGATAAGCCGGATAAGGAAAATATCAAGGATGAGAAGGAAACAGAAGACCAAAAAGAAGGCAGCAGCAGTGATAAATATGAGGACGGACGGATACAGGTAAAGCATGCTGACGGAACAAAGGAGTGGGTGGATATCAGCTCCGAACTGGAAAGAAATGATTATAATTATTCCAATCTGAAATATCAGAAACCCGTCATGAATTATTATGAGGAAGGAAAAATCGTCTCAAAATGCGGCGCGGATATCTCCGCGAATCAGGGAGACGTTGATTTTGCAAAGCTGAAAAAAGCAGGCTGCGATTTTGTCATGATTAAAATCGGTGCAAGGGGATACAGCAGCGGAAACATTGTACTTGATGAAAAATATAAGGAGAACTTAAAAGCCGCGAATAAGGCAGGGCTGGATATTGGCGTTTATTTCTGTTCCCAGGCGGTCAGCAAATCGGAGGCGCGTGAGGAAGCGGATGAGCTTTTGGACGTGATTGCCGATTATAATGTTAAATATCCGGTTGCCTTTGTGATGGAGACGGTCGAGAATGATATGGCGCGTATCGAGGCGCTTGATATTGAGGACAGGACTTCCATTGCAAAAGCGTTTTTGGACAGGGTATATGATGAAGGCTATAATGCAATGATTTACGGGGACAAGGAGTGGCTTCTTACAATGGTTGACATGGAGCGTTTAAGCGGTTATGACGTGTGGTATGCGCAGGATGGCAAGGAGCCGGATTATCCGTATGAATTTGGCATGTGGCAGTATGACTCCAACGCAAGCGTAAACGGGGTTTCAGGTAAAGTGGCGATGAGTATAAGCTTTACGGACTATACCCGGTAAATGTGAGGATAAAAGCACTTAGGTCTTGTCTTGTCCATAGTGAATGATTTTTTCGGAAATTTTAAGGTGGGAATAAATCTCCGCATAAACGGCGGGAGATAAACCGTCTATGTAATTTGGCATGTAATTTTTCTTCACACCGTTTTTCTTTAAAATATCAATTGCCTTGTTGTAGGCAATTGCGGCATCTATTTCCGACGGATAATGACCAATGATAAAATAGCCGGGCACGTTGATACGTGCCCTGTATTTTTTTTTGCCGTGGAATAGGACTTCCGATACCCCCTGATAGTGGCTTATGATATGGAGGTTTTCGTGGCGGAAATCCGTATCGTCACCGTTTAAAAAGAGGAAATCCTTGCCCGCAACGGCAAAGCTGCGGATACCGTACCGGTTTAGGATATTTACCTGCATGCCGTAATCCGCCACAAAAAGATGCCCGCCGCGTTTCATGATTTTGTGGGACGAATAATAAAACAGGTCGTCAATATCAAATTTGAGGACATGGGATGGGGACAGGTAATAGTAAAAAAACTTGCTTCTGGCATAAATGGGCGTACTGAAATAAATGCCGTTGTCCCGGTAATTTAAAAGGACGACCCACTTTTCAAACGGCAGGGGCGAGTCCTCGTCGTGGCTGTTTATGGTAAGCGACGGTGTATTAAGCAGTCTGCATGCTTCCCTGTAGGCAAGCGCTGCAGCTTCTTTTGTCCCAAAGCCGCCAAGGCTGATATGTTTTTTCCGATAGGTTACGGACGCACGGTAATACACGGTGCCGTCCTTTTTTTTTGCCGTAAAAACGCCTTTTGGCATTTCATACCTCCAATTCTGCCAGATAAAAAATTGCGATAGCATTACAAAATATAAATTAAATATAACATATTTTTTGCAAAATGTAAAAAAGTATGAATTTTTTTAAGGACAAGCGAATAAATTAATAAAAGGTGCAGATTAGGTTTACCATAATGATTACTGTAATAAATACCGTTATGAAAGGAAAGGGCACAGAACAAAAACTATGTATGCAAAAAGCTATATTCTTTTATTCTTTGTAAATATCGCACTTGCGGGGCTTATTGTGTTTTCCAAAGGGATGGAGGTAAAGGCGGACAGCAGCAGCCTGACGACAAGTGTGGAGCTGGAGCGTTTTGAATCGCTTGAACGTGTGATTTCATATGATACGATAGAACCGGCATATTGTATTCCGGCAACGGGCGAGGACGTTGAAAACCTGATGCGGATTGTACAGGCGGAGGCAGGCGGTGAGGACAGGACGGGAAAGCTGCTTGTGGCAAACGTCGTCATTAACCGCGTGAAAAGTGCGAAATTCCCTGATAATATTACAGATGTAGTATTTCAGAAGAAACGAAACGTAACGCAGTTTTCCCCTGTTTCAAACGGAAGCATTTATCATGTTAAAATATCTGAGGATACAAGGGAGGCAGTGTACAGCGCGCTGTATGGCGAGGATGTATCACAGGGTGCATTGTTTTTTATGGCAAGGAAATATGCGAATCCAGAGAATGTACAGTGGTTTGACAGCAATTTGGTGTATTTGTTCTCCTATGGGGGACATGATTTTTTTAAGCGTTAACGATTGAAGTTAAAAAAATACTATGCTATACTTAACACAGTGTTTTTTTGCACGAAATCCTGAAGGGGTATTTTGTTAAAATGCGCGGTCTTTGAAAGGAGCATGGTTATAAAGATGAATTTACGTTACAAAAGCACAAGAAGCAATGCAGAGCCGGTTACGGCGTCACAGGCGATTTTAAAGGGGCTTGCGGATGACGGAGGATTATTTGTACCGGAATCGGTTCCCGTATTGGACATAAGCCTTAGGGAGCTTTCCAAAATGACGTACCAGGAGACGGCTTATGAGGTTATGAAGCTGTTTTTTACGGACTTTACGCAGGAGGAGTTAAAGGACTGCATTAACAAGGCTTACGATACAAAGTTTGACACAAAGGAGATTGCCCCGCTTGTCACGGCGGATGGGATTTATTATCTGGAGCTGTTCCACGGTAAAACGATTGCGTTTAAGGACATGGCGCTCTCAATTCTGCCGCATCTTCTGATTACTTCCGCACGGAAAAATCAGGTAAAAAACGAGATTGTCATTCTTACGGCAACCAGCGGAGATACGGGAAAAGCGGCGCTTGCAGGTTTTGCGGATGTCGAGGGTACCAGAATTATCGTATTTTATCCCAAAAACGGCGTAAGCCCGATACAGGAAAAGCAGATGGTGACGCAAAAGGGAGACAATACGTTTGTGGTAGGAATCAAGGGGAATTTTGATGATGCACAAACGGGAGTAAAGCAGATTTTCGGTGACAAGGCGCTTGCGGAAGTGATGGACAAGGCAGGCTTTCAGTTTTCTTCCGCCAATTCAATTAACATCGGAAGGCTTGTTCCGCAGGTGGTTTATTACGTGTACGCATATGCGCGGCTTTTGGGTGAGGGAAAAATATCGGACGCAGAGAAGATTAACGTGGCTGTGCCGACCGGAAACTTCGGAAATATTTTGGCGGCGTATTTTGCAAAACAGATGGGTGTGCCAATCGCAAAGCTGATTTGCGCGTCCAATGAAAATAAAGTGCTGTATGACTTTTTTGAAACGGGTGTATATGACAGGAACAGGGAGTTTGTGCTGACAAGCTCACCTTCAATGGATATTCTGATTTCAAGCAATCTTGAGCGGCTGATTTATATTACGGCAGGTGCGGATGCGGCAAAAAACAGCGCGCTGATGAAATCCCTGTCTTTGGAAGGCAGATATGAAGTCACTTCCGGTATGAGGGAGAAAATGAAGGATTTTTACGGCGGCTATGCATCGGAGCAGGAGACGGCGGAAACCATTAAGGACTTGTATGAAAAGACAGGCTATGTTATCGATACCCACACGGCAGTGGCATCCGCGGTACTAAAGAAATATCAGAAGGCGACAGGCGACAACACAAAGACTGTGCTGGCATCAACGGCAAGTCCGTTTAAGTTTACAAGAAGCGTTATGAACGCTATTGACGCAAAGTATGACGCAATGGGCGATTTTGAGCTTGTTGACGAGCTTTCGAAGCTTGCAAACGTGGCTGTCCCGCAGGCGATTGAGGAAATCCGCACAGCGCCGGTGCTGCATGATACGGTGTGCGGCAAGGATGAGATGAAAGCAGTCGTAATGAAATTCCTTGGAATGGAATGACCGCATCAGATAAGGAGCAAGGGATAAAGATGAGTTTTGACATGATTTTAAACATTCTCATTATGGCGTGCGGGGTTTACATGCTGTATTGGGCGGTACAGATGAAAAGCAATCGGAAAATACCGGAAATGCTGGTCGGAAAGAATTTCCCCATTGAGCGGGCGCATGATCCCGAAGGGTTTATCAGGGCAACCTTTCCGATGACCTTTATGACAGGTATGCTGCTTTTGGCGGCAGGCGCAATCGGCGCGCTTGAGCTTTTGGCGGCTTATCCTGTGGCGGACGTGCTCATCAATTTGGCTGAAGTTGCGGCGATTATGGTATATGGGATTCTGCTTATGAAGGCACAGCGCAAATATCTGGTAGGCGAAAAATAAAATCAGAAACGGAGGAGGATATCATGACAGACCAGGAAATTTTAAAGCATATTGACCATACACAGTTAAAGCCTTTTGCAAGGTGGGAGGATATTGAAAAGCTCTGCGACGAGGCAGTGCAGTATCAGACCGCATCCGTGTGTATTCCGCCTGCATACATAAAAAGGGTGAACGATAAATACGGCAGTAAAATTAATATCTGTACAGTTGTCGGTTTTCCGCTCGGTTACAGTGTTACCGCCGCTAAGGTTGCGGAGGTGGAGCAGGCGCTTTCGGACGGCTGCAGCGAGATTGACATGGTGGTCAATATCAGCGATGTGAAAAACGGTGATTTTGACAAGGTGGAAGAAGAAATCCGCACACTCAAAAAGGCGTGTGGAACCCATATCCTGAAAGTTATCATTGAGACCTGTTTCCTGACTGAGGAAGAAAAGATTGCCATGTGCAAGGCGGTGACAAATGCGGGGGCGGACTATATCAAGACCTCGACAGGTTTTGGAACGGCAGGTGCCACCATTGAGGATATCCGGCTTTTTAAGGAGCATATCGGACCAAACGTAAAAATGAAGGCGGCGGGCGGTGTGAAGACTAAGGATGATCTGATTATGTTTTTGGAGGCAGGATGCGACAGAATCGGCACATCATCGGCTGTCGGAATGCTTCAGGGAGCGCAGGCGCAGGGGTATTGATATGGAAAATACGGCTAAGGAGAGAATTGCGGAGCTTAGGATGCTCTTAAAAAAAGAGGGCATTGATTTTTATATTGTGCCGACCGCGGATTTTCACGGCTCGGAATATGTAGGCGATTACTTTAAAATGAGAAGCTTTCTTTCGGGATTTACAGGCTCGGCGGGGACGCTGATTGTAAGTGGACACGAAGCAGGGCTTTGGACGGATGGAAGATATTTTGTACAGGCGCAGGCGCAGCTTGAGGGCTCCGGAATTGTCCTGTATAAAATGGAAGAGGAAGGTGTTCCCACAATTGAGGAATATCTTGAACGGAATGTGAAAGAGGGACAGACTGTCGGTTTTGACGGGAGAGTGGTGGATTCTGTTTTTGGGAGAACCCTGGAGAAGCGTTTTTTGCTCTCTTACGATAAAGATGTGGCAGACGCACTTTGGAGGGACAGGCCGCCGCTTCCTGCGACAAAGGTTTGGATTGTCCCGCAACAGTCGTGCGGCATGAGTGTATCCGAAAAGCTTGCACTCGTGCGAAAAAAGATGGACGAACAGAATGCGGGGCATCTTCTGCTTTCAAAGCTTGACGATATTATGTGGCTGTATAATATCCGTGCAAATGACGTGAAGCACAATCCGGTAGCGCTTTCGTATACCGTGGTGTCAAAAGACAGCGCGGTACTGTTTCTGCAGGAGGAGGCGCTTACGGAGGAGACAAGGGCGTATTTTTCGGATAACCACGTTGCCATAGAGGAATATTCCCGGCTGACGCAATATTTGGAACACTGTGAATGGAAAGGCACGATATGGTATTCGGGAAAGGATGTCAATTACTTTTTATATAAGCTTATTGAAAAAAGGGGTACATTGACAGATTTGGAAAATCCGACCACGCTGTTAAAGGCGGTAAAGACGCCGACAGAGCTGGAACATATCAGGAACGATTATCTGCGTGACAGCGTCGTGCTGACGAAATTCCTGCTTTGGATGAAGCGAAGTGCCGGAAAGGAGCCTATGGATGAGCTTGGTGTTGCAAAAAAGCTGGATGCGATGCGGGCACAGCTTGACGGGTTTCTTGATTTATCCTTCGAGACAATCAGCGCGTACCAGTCCAATGCCGCGATGGCGCATTACAGTGCAACTGCGGAACATTCAAGTAAAATTACGGCGGATGGATTTTACCTTGTTGACTCCGGCGGTCAATATACGGGCGCGACGACGGACGTGACAAGGACGATTGCGCTTGGCAGCATTTCGGATGAGATGAAGATGCACTTTACAAAAGTGGCTTGCGCGATGCTGCGGCTTGCGGAAACGAAATTCTTATACGGCTGCACCGGACGGAATTTGGATATTATCGCAAGGGAACCGCTGTGGAAGTGCGGACTGGACTATAAGCACGGCACGGGACATGGTATCGGATACATCCTGAATGTCCACGAGGGACCGCACAGCCTGCGCTGGCAGTATAAGCCGGAACATAAGGAGACGGTGATTGAGGAAGGAATGATTGTTTCCGACGAGCCGGGAATTTATGTACCAAACAGCCACGGTATCCGCACGGAGAATATTTTGGAGGTCGTAAAAGAGCAGAAAAACGAGTACGGGCAGTTTATGGGATTTCGTCACCTGACATATGTGCCAATCGATTTGGATGCCATAGACCCAGGCTATATGGAACCTTCCGATATCGAAAAGCTGAACGCGTATCATAAGGCAGTGTACGGGAAGCTGTCACCATACTTTTCGGGGGACGAGCTTGGGCAGTTAAAATGGGCGACGCGTGCCATAAAATAAAAATGAGAATTTATGTAAGAAGTTTATGTTTATTTTATTGACTTTTCACAGTGCATTTGAGATAATCAAAACTGTAAATGATCATAACCGTTGACAGCGGTTTGAAATACAAAATATTAATTCTAAGGAGGATTTTATATGTCAACAAAAGCGTATTATCCCATTTCTGAGATTGGTGCCGGCAAGGTAGGATTTTCAAAGACACGTTCTATCATTGAGGCAGCTTTTTATGGAAATAATGTTGTTAAGGTTAATACTTTAAAGGAAGCCTATGAGTTGGCAAAGAACTCACCGGGAACAATTGTTACGGACATGAAGATTAAGGACGGCGATACATTCGGCCTTGAGAAGGACGCAAGAGTGCTTCTGTTCAATGACGGTGCGGTTACGGGCCGTTACGCGGCAGCACGCCGTATTAAGGGCGAGCCGGGCGTTGATGAGACAAAGCTTGATAAGGTCGTTATGGATGCCGTATATGAGACACGCTGGAAGACAATGTACCACGCAGAGTGCTTCGTAGGTCTTGATCCGGAATTTATGGTAAAGGCACATCTCCTGATTCCGGAAGGAGAGGAGAACCTCCTTTATAACTGGATGATTAATTTCCAGTATATGTCTGATGAATATGTAAAGATGTATAAGAACTCTAAGCCTGTCGGTGACGGCAAGGAGCCGGATATTTACATCTTCTCTGACCCGCAGTGGGCACCGCATGAGGCACCGGACGTTGATTACAGCTGCTTAAGCGATCCTTTGACACTTTGCTACTTCGATACAAACCAGAACTGCGCTGCAATTCTTGGTATGAAGTATTTCGGCGAGCACAAGAAGGGCACGCTGACAATGGCGTGGGCGCTTGCAAACAGAAACGGCTATGCGTCATGCCACGGCGGACAGAAGGAATACTCCCTTGAGGGCGGTAAGAAGTTCGTTGCATCCGTATATGGACTTTCAGGATCCGGTAAGTCAACACTGACACACGCAAAGCATGGCGGAAAGTATGACGCATTCGGCGGTATCAAGGTTCTTCATGACGATGCATTTATTATTAATACGGATACCTGCGCATCTATCGCACTTGAGCCGACATACTTTGATAAGACAGCGGATTATCCGACAGGATGCCCTGACAATGAGTATCTGTTATCTGCTCAGAACTGCTCCGCTACAATGGATGAGAACGGAAAAATCCAGCTTGTTACGGAGGATATCAGAAACGGTAACGGACGCGCAATCAAGTCAAAATTATGGTCACCGAACCGCGTAGACAAGATTGATGCTCCCGTAAATGCAATCTTTTGGATTATGAAGGATCCCACAATTCCTCCTGTAGTGAAGTTGAAGGGTGCGGCGCTGGCTTCCGTTATGGGTGCTACACTTGCAACAAAGACTTCCACGGCAGAGCGTGTTGCGGCAGGTACAGACTTGAACGCACTTAGAATCGTTCCTTATGCAAATCCGTTCCGTACATATCCGCTTGTAAATGACTATGAGAAGTTCAAGAAGCTGGTTGAGGAGAAGGATGTAGCATGCTATATCGTAAATACAGGTGACTTCATGGGAACAAAGGTTAAGCCGGCTGACACACTGGGCATCCTTGAGA
Organism: Lachnospiraceae bacterium UBA7110; assembly: GCA_002492295.1. Taxonomy (GTDB): domain Bacteria; phylum Bacillota; class Clostridia; order Lachnospirales; family Lachnospiraceae; genus COE1. Next base: position 379 of record DKYC01000158.1, on the reverse strand, counting down.
CAATCGTGGAAGGAAAGGCTAACTTTGAGAAGTGGGGCAACTTTGACGATATCGAGATTATGTATGACTGGTCAGGAAAGACAAGTGATGCATTCAAGCCTGATATGAACAATGCTGAGTATGTTGCAGCGTTGAAGTCAGCTATGCAGAACCGTGTAGACGCTGTTGAAGGCTTCGCAACGAAGAAGGAAGGCTATGATAAGCTTCCGGATGAGGCGCTTGCAGCATTAAAGAAGCTTGTTGAGCAGTGCTAATCACTGGTTGAAAACTTGAGGGCACATAAAAATGTGCCCTTTTTATGCACATGGGCACTCAAAGGAAATATGTCAGCTAGGGCTGACATATGCCCGGCGCACGAGTAGTGGAGAAGGACATTCCC
>DKYC01000099.1:17000-22877 GCA_002492295.1 Lachnospiraceae bacterium UBA7110 | reverse complement strand
GATCAGAGGTCTGACACAGGCTTCGACAAACGCAGAGGACGGTGTATCCTGTGTGCAGACAGCAGAAGGAGCGTTGGCAGAGATTCAGGATATGCTTCAGAGAATGAACGAGCTTTGCGTACAGGCGGCAAATGGTACAAACTCACAGACAGACCGTCAGTACATTCAGGACGAGATTGACGAGCTTATCGTAGAAATCGACCGCATTTCAGAAACGACAAAGTTTAATGAGCTTTATCTTTTAAAGGGTGATGCGGAGAATAAGGGATATACGAATAAGTATGTGGAGAATTACCTTGTGCTTCCCACCGCGAACCAATTGACATCAGCGGGCGTCACTTCACCGAAATATAAGTTTAACTATGTAGGGGAGCCAAATATCTATGTGACGAGTGCGTCCGTGACAAAGTCTTCGGTAAATCAGCCGGAATCAGCATTTGTCATTAAAAATGGCAAGGATATTACCGAATATTTGAGACCGGAGGATTCGAAAGTTGCTACCGTCTCATATCCGAGTAAAATTAATGAAGACAAATTCTGTGCATTTATCAATGAGCAGTTACCTGTTACTTCGGTTACACAGAATGCAAATGGAGTGGATGTCGCTAACGAAGAGATGTACATATTCGATACGGAGACGGAGGTTGTATATCATCTTGTAAAAGGAGATTCGTTATCGGATTACCTTACGGATGACGATCGTATGGAAGACAAGTATCGATATGTTATACCATATAACACGTTTAATCCGGATACAGAACTTAAGATTAATGAAACAAGGGCAGTGCTCTATGATGCAGACGGAAACGCTGTATCGGGCGTGGCGTTAAACTCATATTTTGACAAAAACGGAAACTATACAGGAGGACTTTTCCTGACATCACAGGCAAGAGTAGAGGATGCGGTCGTGTCAGAGAAGGATGCCAAGGACAATGGCTTGGATGAGGAGTACGGTATTAACTACTGGATTTCACAGGTATCGACAAAGGTTCCCAGAGACCTTGAGTTTGACCTTCACGTAGGCTCTGACAGCAACCTTGAAAATAAGATTACGACAACAATCGAAACGATTTCAGCTGCAGGCATCGGCATTGACATGCTCCACAGCAAAAAAGTCGGTATCGTAGACGTAAACGGGGCAAACGCAACATCCGCAGTTGATGTCGTAGGTGAGTCCTTAATCGCAGTATCAAGGCAGCGTTCCGCTCTCGGTGCCGTTCAGAACCGTTTGGAGCACACCATCAAGAACTTGGATAACGTTGTTGAGAACACGACAGAGGCAGAGTCAACCATCCGTGATACGGACATGGCTGAAGAAATGGTAAAATACTCAAATCTTCAGATTTTGCAGCAGGCAGGCCAGTCAATGCTTGCACAGGCAAATCAGTCGAACCAGGGCGTCATGACTTTGTTAGGCTAATTACCATATATAATTTGGATAAAAAAGCGCCAATCACGGCAAGCGTGTTTGGCGCTTTTCTAAATAAATCAGCATCATAAGCCGATATACATGATAAGTGTTATTATGATAAACACGATTAAGAGAAATCCAAATGAGAGGAATAAAAGGATGCTGAAAATAGAGTTTTTGAACGGGGGTCTTGCAAACCAGGCGTTCCAGTATATTTTTGCAAGGCATTTTGAGCTTTCCCATCCCGGCGAAATCATGTATATGGATGATTCATACTTTGCATTAAATACCGTGCATAACGGTTACGAGCTGGAAAAGGTATTCGGGATTAAACCGCATATGCTCAGTGAAGCGTTTGACGCGGATGTGTGGGAATACATGCTATCCATGAAAAAAAGCGGTCTCAGCATTCCCCAGATACTCAAGGATAATGGTATCGACATTGATATGGTGACAGAATACGGAAACGGATATGAGGAATATAATCCTTTTGACGGTAACATCTTTTTGGGACGGACAAAATGTTATGACCCGCAGGTGCAGGAGTTTGAGCGCAATACTTATTTCCACGGTTATTGGCTCAACTGTGGCTGGTTTAAGAAATTCAGGAAACAGTTTCTTGAAGAATTTACATTCCCAAAGCTGACAGACGATTATAACAGGCGTCTGATGGACAGGATTTTGAATGAGAAATCCGTTTCCATACACATCCGCAGGGGCGATTATGTAGATAGAAACGTGGCATATGAAGTGGAAGTGTATGAAAAAATGATTGATGCTTATATGGAACACTGCGACGGCAATGCTGTTTTGTATATTTTTTCTGATGACATTGCCTGGTGCAGAAAACACAGGGAAGGTATGGCACTTAATAAATTTCGAGATGTGGTTTTCGTGGACGGAAATACTGGTGCAAACAGTTACATCGATATGCAGCTTATGAGCAATTGTGAGAACATGATTGTAGGAAACAGCGCGTTTGTTTTTCTTGCGGCACTCCTAAACAGGCGGAAACGTGTTGTCATTAATTTTTCGGATCGGGAGATATAAGGGGAAGAATATATGTTAAAAATACAGTTTTTGAACGGAGGATTGGCAAACCAGGCATTTCAGTATATTTTTGCAAGGCATTTTGAACTGTCTCATCCCGGTGAAATCATGTATATGGATGATTCCTATTTTGCACTTAACACGGTTCATAATGGATATGAGCTTGAGAAGGTTTTTGGAATAAAGCCCCATATGCTTAGTGGAGTTTTTGATTAGGATGTATGGGAGTATATGCTGGAACAGAAAAAGCAGGGGAAAAGCATTCCCCAAATACTGAAGGAAAACGGAGAAGATATCAATATGATTACCGAGACTGTAAATTACAGACAGTTTAATCCGTTTGACGGAAAGGTTTATGAGATAAAGCCGGGAGGGTATGACCCCAATATTTTGGGCTTTGATGAAAATATATACTATCATGGATATTGGCTCAACAGGGAATGGTTTAAAAAGTATAAACAGCAGTTTTTGAAAGAGTTTCAATTTCCGCTAATTACGGATGAGTACAATAAATCGCTTATGGACAGAATATTGAATGCAAATTCAACAGCCATACATATCCGTAGAGGTGATTTTGTAGATATAAACATTGCCTATGATGCAAATAAGTACAGGGAAATGACGCAAAAATATTTGGATTATTTTGGCGGTGATACAACGCTGTTTGTCTTTTCGGATGATATTACATGGTGCAAAGAAAACAGTGACGCTATGCTGATGAACCAATTTAAGGATTGTGTATTTGTGGAAGGAAACATGAACGGTAAGAATTACATGGATTTACAGTTGATGTCCCATTGCAGGTATATGATTATTGGACATAGTTCATTTGCATTTTTGGCAGCCTTGTTAAATACAGGTCTTTTGGGGTGTATCAATGCCTCGGACAGGGAAATTTAATTTGTTTTGTAGATATGAGAATGTGGAAAAACTGTTATAGTATCTTAGGTATTCGATAAATAATACCTGAAAATGAAGGAGATGGTTTGGATAGAAGTATTTATATAGTCAGGAACATAGAGTTAAATTAAAGAAAAGGAGAGCTAAGAAATGAGAAATGTGTTTAGAAAATTAAATGTAAAGATGATTATGGGCATAATGCTTTGTGTCTGCGTACTGTTTATGAATTGCGAAATGTCAATATATGCGTCTGAGTGTGAAGATGGAGGACAGCATGTGGATTCGGATAAGGATTGCGCGTGTGATAAATGTGGTAAGGTAATGCATGCATATAGAATGGAAACATACGTTCCGACAAGTGCTTCCGGTGCAGTGATGGTAGGTGATTCCAGCAATACAACGTTTAGTGCAACGAATTCATCTGATGTGTCAAGTGCAACCGTAACACTGAAGCAATGGGGGAATATGAGCACTAATAACACCACGTATGGTTATAACCTTAATTTTTTTAAAGAGGGGGACTATGTCGTTTATGTAAATGCTACAGCAGATGGAAATGTGAAAACAAATATAAAAGTAATTGGCAGTTCTACTAATATTGTGAACGGACAGACGGTACATTTTACAAAAGGTAATCATTCAATTGCTGTATCAATAGATGTTACTTCATTTACCAAAGGCGGAAAAGCTACAGTTACAGTTAATATTTGTGCAATGAAGCAGGAGCTGTGCGCAAATTGTGGAACAATTAAGGGAGAAGGAGGAGAGGAGGAATCGTCAACAGAAGAATCATCAACAGAGGAAGAAACAGAAGAGCATGTAGACATTAATATGGATTGCGTATGTGATAAATGTGGAAAATTAATGCATGTATATGAAACGAAAACATATGTTCCGACCAGTGCCTCAGGTGGAGTGGTGGCAGGAAGCCTCAGTAATACGAAATTTAGCGCAACGAATACATCTGACGCATCAACTGCTACAATAACATTAAATCAGTGGGGTAACACAACAACAGATAATACCACATATTCGCATAGTATTGATGTACCTAAAGAAGGTGATTATGTTATTATTGTAAGGCCTAATACATCTACAGGTTCATATGCGCTAACAGAAGTTGTGCTTGATGGCTCTGTGGTTCTTGCTAAAAACGTTTCTAAAACACAAATTGTACATCTTACGCAGGGAAAACATTGGATTGAAACATCAATAAACGTTACAATGTTTCGGAAAGGTGGGAAGGCAGAAGTTTATGTTGATATAGCATCAATTACGGAAACAAAATGTAAAAATTGTGGAGCGCTTAGGGAGTAAATAATAATCTTGCAAAGAGTGATACTTTGCTAATTGTTTTTGGAGATATAATTATATATTAAGGAGGAACTATGTCTAAGATACCAATTACAGTATGCATCATAGCAAAAAATGAGGAAAAATATATTGAGGGCTGTCTGCAGCACCTAAAGCCTTTTGGTTTTGAGATTATTGTGACGGACACAGGTTCGACGGATCGGACAAAAGAAATTGCGGAAAAATATGCGGACAAGGTATTGGACTTTGAATGGATTGATGACTTTGCGGCAGCAAGGAATTTCTGCGCGGAGCATTCTACGAATAACTGGATACTTGCGCTTGACTGTGATGAGTATATGAATACTTTTAATTATAAGGATATCCGTATTTTAACGCAGAAGCTGCCAAGGTGTGTGGGACAATTTCCATTAAAAAATCTTGTGGCGGTTAATGATGGCACTACGCGTTATACAGTTGATACTGTTACGCGATTTTATAATAAGAAACGTTATAAATGGGTTAATCCGATTCATGAACAGCTTGTTTATATTGATGCACCTGAAAGAATTGAATATTCTTGTTTTAATATGCCGACGGAAATCATTCACCATGGATATAATATCTCTCCTGAGGAAATGGTAGAAAAGCAGCTTCGAAATTTAAGGCTTTTAGGAAAACAGCTGGAAAGAGATCCGAAAGATGCCTATACATGGTTTCAGATAGGCCAGTCGCAGTTTGTCCTGACGAATTATGACAGAGCTGTGAATGCGTATGAAATGTCACTTTCCCTTGAGTCAAACACAGAACGGTATTTTATGGAAGTGCTGGTAGAGTCTTTAAGCAAGGCATATATTAACGTAAACAGGATGCAGGATGCAGTGAATATCCTGTTGGAATATGCGGACAGTTTTAAGACCGCAAAGTATACATTTGCGCTTGCGGATGCTTATCGGGAAAACCGGCAGATTATACAGGCGCTCATGATGTATATTAAAGCGACAACAATGAAAGACAGGGATGAACTGGGAGACAGCTTATTTATCTGCTATAATAATATCATAGCGATATATAACGAAATGGGGCAGCCGGACATGGCGGACATGTATAAGGACTTATATGACAAAAGCAGACAGGAAAGGGACCGTGTAATGAATGCGTAGATGATAGAAAAAAGAAAAATTTTTTTAGATAATCTATAAAGTATTTTAAAATGTGGGTCG
>DKYC01000099.1:16612-16742 GCA_002492295.1 Lachnospiraceae bacterium UBA7110 | reverse complement strand
AAGTCAGAAAGAAAAATGAATTAATATTGTTAATAGCTGTTTCAGTCGGTGGGGAATGGGCGCGCCACCCGGTAGAGCCGGCTGAAGCGGATATTATAAATGGATTGGCTAATATATTAATCAATCTGAT
>DKYC01000099.1:16153-16283 GCA_002492295.1 Lachnospiraceae bacterium UBA7110 | reverse complement strand
CGGAAACAGAGTTCACTGTTTCCAAAGGCCGGAGACGGTCTTGACAACTGAATAAAGAACAAATAGGTGGAAGAAAGGATTCTTCTACGACAATCACAAGGAGGTATTATTATGGTAGTACAGCACAATT
>DKYC01000099.1:397-15864 GCA_002492295.1 Lachnospiraceae bacterium UBA7110 | reverse complement strand
ATTATGGTAGTACAGCACAATTTACAGGCAATGAACTCTAACAGAATGTTAGGCATCACACAGAGCGCAGCAAAGAAGTCTACAGAGAAGTTATCTTCAGGCTATCAGATTAACCGTGCAGCAGATAACGCAGCAGGTCTTGCGATTTCTGAGAAAATGAGAAAGCAGATTAGAGGTCTTACACAGGCATCTGCAAATGCTGAGGACGGCATCAGTTCTGTACAGACAGCAGAAGGTGCGTTGACAGAAGTTCATGATATGCTTCAGAGAATGAACGAGTTAGCAATTCAGTCAGCAAACGGCACGAACTCAGAAGACGACCGTTCATACATCCAGGACGAGATTGATCAGTTGACACAGGAAATTGACCGTGTTGCTGAGACAACCAAGTTCAATGAGACATATCTCTTAAAGGGTGACACAAAGAACGTTGACGCTATGAAGTATACCTACAACTATAAGACAATATCAAACGCAACTCAGGCATCAGCTAGTATCGTAAAGGCAGATGATACGGCTACAGGTATGTCAGTTACTGTTTCATTCAGAGATAACGACTCTAAGGTTACAGCAACTGATTCAAACAACCTTGCAAAGGCTATCAGAGATCAGGGCTTCACAATTACAACGTCTACTGTAAAGGGAGCTGGCGGCAAGGATGAAGTTGTTTATGCACTTGAACTGAACGGCAGTGATGCAAAGGCGAACTTTAACGTAGTATCAGTCAGCCAAAAGGCAGGAACGTTCCAGATTACAAATGCGAATGGAAAGGTTGTTGCAGCGGTAACTGTACAACAGGGAGCTAACTTTAAGGCGGTAGCAGGTTTGTCACAGATTGTTACGGCTTACTCCGTATCAGCGGCATATGCTAAGGGTGATGTTTATTCACTCTATGATGCAGACGGAAACCGCATCTCGGCTAACAAGCTTGACAAGTACTTTACGGCAGGCGGAGCTTCTGGACCGGGTGCAGCAGGTACTGTTACAGCAAACTCCGGTGTGCCTCGTGTATATGATGCACTTGGAAGAGAGGTTTCAGCAGTAAGTGTTGCTAAGGGGCAGTTGGTATCAGCAGTTAAGGATCAGACAGCTGCATTGAAGATGAGCTTCCATGTAGGTGCTGACGGAACGGCTAACAACAAGATTAACATCAATATCGATGCTATGACAGCTAAGGGACTTGGTGTAAATGGCTTGAAGGTTAACGGTGCAACCGGTGCAAACGCTACGGATGCTATCGAGACAATCGCTGCAGCTATCAAGAAGGTTTCTACACAGAGATCTGCTCTCGGTGCTGTTCAGAACAGATTAGAGCATACAATCAACAACTTGGATAACATCGTTGAGAATACAACAGCAGCTGAGTCAGCTATCCGTGATACAGATATGGCTACAGAGATGGTTAAGTACTCTAACGCTAATATCCTTTCACAGGCAGGTCAGTCTATGCTTGCACAGTCTAACCAGTCTAACCAGGGCGTACTTTCTATCTTAGGATAATAAATTATATCGAAGTTAGTTAGATAACGTATAGATGCTGAATCAATCAGTAATGTGTCCAAACAGTTTATAAGATGTTAGAGATTCGTTTCTACCATTATAATGGAACAGGGGCTTCGAAAGGAGCCCCTGTTTTAGTGCGTTTATATGGAAAAATAACTTGCAACGATAATAATTCCCTACTTCCTCCTATCTGGTACGAACATAAAAACCTGCCGCTGCTCCTTTGGCACTTCGCTAATCTTTAAATCCAGCTCCATCGACTCCTTGCATGCAGTCAGTTTGTCAATCACCTGCGGCGTTGCGGCTGCCTCCTCGTTCATAATCGCATTAATCCGGTAATACGTCAAAAGCTGCAGATTTTCCATATACTTGTACATCGGAAGCGTTGCAATTTCCTGGCAAAGTGACATCAGATTTTCAAGTTTTACATGATTTGTTTCAACCTCAACGGAAATCCTGTCAAGCCGTGCAATCATGCGCTCCTTCTGCGTGGCAATGGCGTAAACGAAATCCGCGTCAGGTCTGCGCTCGCCGGACACATCGTTTAAAAGACTGTCTAAGCCATCAATCTTGTCCAAAATGTTCAGCATGTTCCGGTATGCGCTACATAAATCATTTAATAAAAACTCATATGTTTTTCTGTAATCCATTTCAATCTCCCCTTTATGTATTGTTTTGGGTTTCCTTATAATATATCGGAGAAATTGTCGCAGGAGTTTACATAAATGGCACAATTCGACTATCTGCCTGCCATCAAATTAAAATTCAATCCCGCGCGTTTCACTGATACGCCGGAGAACGGCGGGCTGCATGGCATATAAAAACAGCTGCAGTCCTGCCTCATAATCTTTTACAAGCTTCGCGTCCTCACGCGTGGCGAGCATCCGGTAGTTTTTGTCAATGTAAACCACTTCATCACTGAAATCAAGCTGATAATCAAAGTCTTTAATGCCGAGAATGGACTTGCAGCGCACAATTGTTACGGCATCTTTTTGGGGGAGCTGCAAAAAACGGATATCCGGGTTAATCTGCCGGATGACCTGTTCCAAAAACGGGTCGTCATCCTCCATATAGACCGCTTCGTGTTCCTCAAAAAAGTTTACAAACCCTAAACCGTTTTCGTCGTTTGCGAGAATCCGGCTTGCCGGAGCGATGCCGCGCAGCCCGTAAATCGCGTCGTTGAGTGCGGTAAGGTCTGACTGCGCCATATTGTGTGCCTGTCCCATACGGTGCAAATAAAAGGACTCAAAAATGGAACGCAGAAGGACAATGCTCATTTTCATGCATTTTTCGGGATGGGTATATTTCATAAAAAAGTTCAGGCAGTTACGCGTCAGATAATAATTCACTTTGGTATTGTCGCATCGCCGCATCGGATTTGCGGAATGGTACATTTTTGCATCCGCAAGCGCGGCAACCTCGAAGCCTGCCTGTTTCATCAGAAATCCCCATTCTGTGTCATCCCAGTACAGGAAGTTATCGTCCGGCATCATGCCGACCGCACGGATGGCGGATGCGGAAACCATCATGGCGCATGCGCTTACGGCGTCACAGTAGACCTCGCTTGGAAGGTCGGGACTGTCAGCACAGTCTGCGTAGAGTGTGTTCGCCCGGAAATTCTTAAAATCAACGGCAATGCCGAACTGCTGTATATAATGCGGCATGTGTTTATGGTAAACCTTTGCACCAGTCATTCCCACTTGCGGGTGGGACTGCATAAAGCGCATCATTATGCCCAGTGCGGCAGGTTCCACTGTAACGGCTTCACCAAGACAGCAGATATAATCGCAGCCTGCATCCAGCGCCTGCCGGATGCCTATATTCAGACCGCCGCAGCTCCCTAAATCCTCGTTGCGGCATGTCAGTCGGATTTGCCCGTTAAAATGTTCTTTTATCCGCTCTTTTATATGTTTTTCCATAACAGGAACAGAGTCATCGGAGGATGCCATATCCACAATAAAAACCCGAAAGGAATCAAGAGCCGAGCCGAAAACCGAGGAAAGACATTCCACGGTTTTATGCCCCATATTATGATTAGAAATAACAATTCCAAGTGACATTGCAAACCTCCATTCTAACTGTCCGTTCATACTTTTTCATTATAGCACTTAAATTGAATAAAAACAGTAAAAAATTTCATAAGTTTTCAATAAATTATGTGTTGAGTTATTATGTAAAGACCGATATAATAAATATAGTGTTAGTAGTAAGTGGAGGACGATTATGAAATTCAGTTTATGCATGATTGTAAAAAATGAGGCATCGATTTTGAGGAACTGTCTGGATTCGTTAAAGGATATTATGGACGAAATCATCATTGTGGACACAGGATCCACGGATGACACAAAAAAAATTGCGGAGGGCTACACCCCTTATGTCTATGATTATGAGTGGCATGATGACTTTGCCGCCGCGCGGAACTTTGCATTTTCCAAGGCAACGGGAGATTATATTTATTCCGCGGATGCCGACGAGGTGCTTGACGAGGAAAACCGTACAAAGCTCAAAGCACTCAAGCGTGTCATTCTTCCCGAGGTGGAGATTGTGCAGATGATATATGTTACGGAACAGATTAACCATCCCACGGAGAATTTTGCGCGCGATATGCGACCCAAGCTTTTTAAGCGTCTGCGTGAATTTACCTGGATTGAGCCGATTCATGAAACAATTAATACCTCCCCTGTGGTTTACGACAGTGATATCGAGATTATCCACCGCCCGCAGGGCAGTCACAGCAGCAGGGATTTTAATGTATTTGAAAAAGTGATAGGGGAAAAGAGCTTCCTGTCGGACAGGCTGCTTGGCATGTATCTGCGTGAGCTGTATAAGGCAGGAACGGAAAGGGATTTGGAGAATGCGAGGCTGTTTCTTGAGAAATCCTTAACTGAGAAAAGGCAGAAGCAGAACGAGCTTTTATGCCGCCAAATCATAGCCGTGCTGATGAAAATTTACCGTCAGATTGATGAACCCGTCGGAATGCTGAAGGTATCGCTGAGCAGTGAGGCGACAGTGCCATCCGCGGAAATGTGTATGGAACTTGGATACTTCTTTATGAAAAAAGAGGATTTCGAGGAGGCAGCGGAGTGGTTTAACAAAGCGGCGTTCCACTGTGAAAGCGAGATTGACATTGCAAGCAGCGGCACATCTGCCCTGATGGCGCTTGCGCTGTGTTACAGAAAGCTTGCCAAATCGCCAAAGTTAAAGGCATTGCCGAAAAAGGATTATGAACTGGAGCATACAAGACTTACGGATAAAGCAACAGAGTATGAAATGATGGCAAGGAACTGGAAGCCGGCGGAGCTTCCGCTGGACGTCGGCTGACAATCAGTTTTCCGGGTAGACAAAACAGCAAAAATGCAGGCTTGAAAACCTGCATTTTTGTTGCGTTTTTACGTATAAGCATTATATAGCATCCCAGTATAGATACTGGTCATATACGGGTTTATGTAACTTGTGAACGGATTGGGATACGCGCAAATCCGCCTGTCAATATATTCCATCGGATCAAGGGAAATGGATGTCAGCTTGCGCATAATATGGTTTCCAAATCCCTTCAGCGCGTCGGTGTCTCCGATTGTTTCCGGTACCTCATAGTCAAGGCTTGCGTCCTCGTTGACCGTAATCCCGTATTTTTCAAGGCTTTCCCGATGCAAATCGAGAAACTTCGTCATGTCCTTTGACAAAAGCCTTGTGAGTGAAAGGTCGTCGCCTTTTTCCTTTTCCTTATCATCCGGTATATCTGTGAGCACGCCGCTCAGAAAATGGTTATAGCCATCCACAAAGGTTTCAATATTGTGGGAAAGCGATTCCGCATCGGCATACAGACCAATGTCGGCAGTCCCCGTACCGTTTTCGGGGTGCAGCGTTACATGGTAAGCGCCATGAACGGGAAAAGCATTGGAATAAGAAGACTCCTCATTTCCGTTAATGCTGTAAACGGCATTGGATGCCTCTTTGATGGTATCATTAAGCCCCAAATAGTCAACAACGCCGTTCCGGTAGCTGGTCTTATCATCATTGACTGTAAAGTGACGTGCATTCTGAAATGGAAGACCATATGCATCGGAGGTAAGTTCGAGAGCGGAAAGACCATCCTTTTCCACAACCTTTGCGGACACGCCGATATCGGAGCTGTTAATCAGACGGGAAAGCTTGCTTTGTAAATCGTGGTTGGTTTCCCCCTCGTTGATATTAAACTGCAATTCATAGTGCAGCTTATTTGTGAGGATGTCGAATGAATAGCTGTCCGGCTTTAATTGCGTCTGCTGGCTGGCATTCATATATTTTCCTGTATTAATCTGCGGCGATGCGAAACTCTCCACTTCCAGCGCAAAGTTCGACGGGACATCGCCGTCCGCTTCCTCAGGTACATATTCTACCGTCGCAAGCGCTTCATTGTCACTGTATGCTGTTTTCATGGAAAACAAATCATTATCGTCACCGCTCAGCGAATTAATCGTCTGCTTTAAATTCTGCGCGCTTTCCTTTAAGTGAACCGCAAATGCGATGGACTTTGGAGAAGGCTCAGTAAGGTAAAGCGGAGCAAAACGGTTTTTCCATTGAATGGCGCTGTATACATTCTGCAGCTCGCTTTGATTGTGCGTGTCATACCGTGTACTGCGTTTATTGACCTTTCGATTTCTGTTATTGTTTTCATGATCGCGGCTGCGGTATGTCGTCAGGTATTGATCATAAATCTGTAAAGTAGTAAATGAAACCGCCATTGATGCCCCTCCCTTCTGAAAATAGAATTATAAATAAGAAGAAAATTTTTATGTAAACTCGTGCGCGAAACTGAAACAAAACCTGAAAAGTATTCTAACTTCTCAAGTTTGGGCATATCGAAACGCCGGATTTATCTGAATATTCCGACAACTTATGTCTACAATTCCTATATAACTAACGTACCACGAAAAGCTGGAAAAATCAAGTATTTTCCAAGGGAAAACGGGAAAAATTTACGAAAAAACTTGACGCTTGGAAGGACATATGGTATAGTTGTAAGGCAAGATACGTTTCAGGTCTTTTTTTTATGCTTGAAAGGTATCTGCATGATTGGAACAAGAAGGATTAGAACGTTAGCGGAGGTGGAATTATGCGTACAAAGATTACATTGGCTTGTACGGAATGCAAGCAGCGGAATTACAATACCACAAAGGAAAAGAAAAACCATCCTGACAGAATGGAAATCAAGAAGTATTGTAGATTCTGCAAGACTCACACATTGCACAAAGAAACAAAATAACGGCTTTTAGAGCATAGGAGGCAAAGCGAAAGGAAAACCTTCGCTTATAAGTTTGTGTGGCCACAAACTTACGGATTGTGACCAAATGGAGGTTAACTATGGCAGAAACAGCTAAGAAGGATGCGAAAAAGGACAGCTTTTGGAAAAGCATGAAAATCGAATTTAATAAAATTTCCTGGCCTGACAAGACAGAGACCGTAAAGGAGTCTGTCGCAGTGCTTTGTGTTTCTGTTGTGTTAGGGCTTGTGATTACCCTGCTGGATACGATTATCCAGTTTGGCATCAATTTCCTGACAAGTATCGGAATGTAATAGTGAGGATGAATAGTATGGAAGAAAAGAAGGAAGCCAAAGCGGTAGCCAAGAAGATTATTACCCCGACGACAAAGGAATGGCTCCCCGCATCACCAAAGATGCCGGTATCAGAGATGACGCCGGAACAGCCGCAGGAAGCTGAGCCTGAAGAAAAAGTTGAGGAAGTCGTTGTCAAGGCGAAGAAGCCCGTTATCGAAGAGCCGGAGGCTGATGGGGAAGTCCACAGCAGAGTGGCGCTGAGCGACAACAAGAGCGGTTTGGGAATGGGCTGGTATGTGGTTCATACTTATTCAGGCTATGAAAACAAAGTAAAAGCAAATATCGAAAAGGCAATTGAAAACAGACATCTTGAGAATGAAATCCTCGAAGTGCGTGTACCTTTACAGGATGTGACGGAGGTTAAGGATGGCGTGGAAAAGAGTTCACGTAAAAAGCTTTTTCCGGGTTATGTGCTTCTTCACATGGATGCGGATAACAACGATGCGTGGTATGTGGTGCGTAATACGAGAGGCGTGACCGGATTTGTCGGACCGGGAAGCAAGCCGGTGCCGCTTACGGAAGCGGAGCTTGCGGCGCTTGATTTTGGCGGCGAGGTGAATGTTGAATTTGCGGAAGGCGACGTAATCAGTGTTACTGCGGGCGTATGGAAGGATACCGTCGGTACGGTGCAGAAGATTGACGCAACGCGGCGGACGCTCACGATTACGGTGGAAATGTTCGGGCGCGAGACGCCTGTTGAGATTAATTTCTCGGATGTGAAAAAGATGTGGGATTAAAAACTGCATTTTGGTTTATTGACATTATCAAAAATATGTAATAGAATGATTAATGGAATTTTGTTCCGTGTGGGAGGGGTATCCGTCCGGAAAACCACAAAACAGTTTTGTATAACTGAGAATAAAATAGGAGGTGCCAAACATGGCAAAGAAAGTAGAAGGATATATTAAGTTACAGATTCCTGCCGGAAAAGCAACACCGGCACCACCGGTTGGACCTGCGCTTGGTCAGCACGGTGTAAATATCGTTGAATTCACAAAACAGTTCAACGCAAGGACTGCAGATCAGGGAGACATGATTATCCCGGTAGTTATCACTGTTTACAGTGACAGAAGCTTCAGCTTTATCACAAAGACACCGCCGGCAGCGGTTCTTATCAAAAAGGCATGTAACATCAAATCCGGTTCCGGTGTCCCGAATAAGACCAAAGTTGCGACGATCACAAAGGCTCAGGTCCGTGAGATTGCCGAACTTAAAATGCCTGACCTGAACGCGGCAAATGTGGAAGCGGCAATGAGCATGATTGAAGGCACCTGCCGTTCTATGGGCGTAAAGGTAGCGGAATAATTGCAGACAAATATCGTGGGAGGGTTATCCCGACATTACCACAAGGAGGTTATTTAGATGAAAAGAGGAAAGAAATATGTNNTGGACAGCACGGTGTAAACATTGTAGAGTTCACAAAACAGTTTAACGCGAGAACGGCAGACCAGGGGGATTTGATTATCCCTGTCGTAATTACGGTATATGCAGATAGAAGCTTTAGCTTTATCACAAAGACTCCGCCTGCAGCAGTTTTATTAAAGAAGGCTTGTAATTTAAAAACTGCATCGGCAGCGCCGAACAAGACAAAGGTTGCAAAAATTTCGAAGGCTAAGGTACGGGAGATTGCCGAGTTAAAGATGCCTGATTTAAATGCGGCAAGCGTTGAGGCTGCCATGAGCATGATTGCGGGTACGGCAAGATCTATGGGTATCGAGGTAGAAGAATAAGCGGAGCAGCGAAGCTGTGCCCAAGGTACAGATTTGCAGATTGTGAAAGGAGCATGGAGATAGAATGAAGCATGGTAAGAAATATAGTGAATCCGCGAAGTTGGTAGATCGCGCGAATTTTTATGAGCTGGAGGAAGCTGTCGCACTGGCAAAGAAGACGGCAACCGCAAAGTTTGATGAGACAGTGGAAATCCATATCAGGACAGGCTGCGACGGACGTCACGCAGACCAGCAGATTAGAGGCGCTGTTGTGCTTCCGAACGGAACGGGTAAGACCGTAAGGGTTTTGGTATTTGCGAAGGGCGAAAAGGTAAATGAGGCGGAGGCAGCAGGCGCTGATTATGTTGGCGGTGAGGAGCTGATTCCGAAAATTCAGAATGACGGCTGGCTTGATTTTGATGTAGTAGTAGCAACGCCTGATATGATGGGTGTTGTCGGACGTCTTGGTAAAGTTTTGGGACCGAAGGGCTTAATGCCAAACCCCAAGGCCGGTACGGTAACAATGGACGTTACAAAAGCGATTAACGATATTAAGGCTGGTAAAATTGAGTACAGGCTTGACAAGACGAACATTGTCCACTGCCCGATTGGTAAGGCATCCTTTTCGGAGGAGCAGCTTTTACAGAATGCCAATGCGCTTTTGGATGCAATCGTGAAGGCAAGACCGTCTGCATTGAAGGGACAGTATTTAAGAAGCATTACATTGACATCTACAATGGGTCCCGGCGTTAAGGTTAGTGTTGCAAAGTTCTAATCATTAAAAATAAGAGAGATGGATACATTCAGAATGCAAGTCGTAAGACTTGCATTTTGCATATACGGTTGTACATGCATAGTGGGGGTAGTTTGATATAAGAGGGACTATGAGGAAGCAGATTAAACTTTTTATAACCATATTGTTTGCGGTGCTGACTGTGGGAATGGCACTGATGTTATTGTATGTGGAGCGGCTTAAGATGCAGACAGGCAGTCAGAATGGCGGTGTGCTTGTGGAGTTTCCGTTTCATCTGCCGCAGGCAAATTCCGGATTGCAGCAGGACGCGCCGGAGGATGGCACGGGTCAGAATGTGGAAGACGGTAAAATGTCCGGGAAAAGCCGGGAGCTTTATGAAGAGGCGGTTTCCCTGGGACAAAAGGCAGTGCTTGTCGAGTGCGCGGATGCGGATCAGGTAGTACTTGCATTTGCAGGGGATATTCTGTTTGACGAGGCGTATACCATTATGTATCAGTTTGTCGCAAGAGGCAGCAGTGTTGAAGACACATTTACGGCGGGGCTTTTGGAACGGATGCGTGGGGCGGATGTGTTTATGCTGAACAATGAATTCCCGTATTCCAAGAGGGGTACGCCGACGGCGGGAAAACAGTTTACGTTTCGTGCAAACCCGCAGCACGCTGAAATTTTACGGGAGCTTGGGGTGGATATGGTATCGCTTGCGAACAACCATGCATATGATTATGGAAATGAGGCGCTGCTTGATACCTTTGATACGCTGGAAACAATTGGTATTCCGTATGTGGGTGCAGGGCGTAATTTGGATGAGGCATTAAAACCGGTTTACCTGATTGCAAATGGTATGAAAATTGCGGTGGTGAGCGGAACGCAGATTGAACGGAACGCAAATCCCGATACAAAAGAAGCAACTGCAACAAGTGCGGGCGTGCTGCGTTGCCTTGATCCGTCGGCGCTTTTGCGTGTGATAGCCGAGGCGGAGGCAAATAGTGATTTCGTGATTTTATACATTCACTGGGGTACGGAGAGCCAGGAGGAGACTGACTGGCTGCAGGAGGAGCAGTCGGCAACGTATGCGCGTGCGGGTGTGGATTTAATCATCGGAGACCATCCGCACTGCCTGCAGAAAATTGATGTGGTGGAAGGCGTGCCGGTAGTATACAGTCTCGGGAATTTTTGGTTTAATTCAAGAACGCAGGACACATGTCTTGTTGAGGTTGTTTTAAACCGTGAAGGGATTGCGGGTTTGCGGTTTGCCCCGTGCAGGAGTGAGGAGTGCCGCACGCGGCTGCTTACGGGCGCGGAGGCGGACGGCGTTTTGAATTATATGCGCAGTATTTCCCCGAATGTCTATATTGACCGCGACGGATATGTGACGTGGGAATAAATGCATCTTTTAAATTTTTATTTTTAAAAGCATTGACAGTGTCAGCCTGATATGATAAGGTAGTAAAGGTTGTAAAACCATGCCGAAGACAGTAGGTGCAAAGCAGTGTTGGATAAACGGGCTTTGCGTAAGCATACCGCCTACCGAGGAGAAGAGTTTTTATGATAAAAAAGGATTTTAACCTCTCTTTTTGTGTCACGGCATAGGATGAGAGGTTTTTTAGTGAGATATCATAGTACTCCTTTCGGCAGGATTTGGTGACAGATCCATAAATCTATAAGGAGGTAAGAAAATGGCAAAGATTGAATTAAAACAGCCTATCGTTGACGAAATTTCAGCGGTAATCAAGGACGCTGCGTCCGTTGTAATTGTAAGCTACAGCGGAATTACCGTTGCGCAGGATACCGTGCTCCGTAAGCAGCTTCGTGAGGCGGGCGTTACCTACAAGGTTTACAAGAATACTTTGATGAACCGTGCATTCCAGGGTACGGAATTCGAAGGTCTGGTAGACAGCCTTAAGGGAACCAACGCGATTGCAGTCAGCAAGGATGATGCGACGGCTCCGGCAAGGATTATCAGCAAATTTGCGAAGGATTGTCCCGCGCTTGAGCTCAAGGCTGGCGTTGTGGAGGGGATTGTCTATGATGCGGACGGAATGAAGACGATTGCAAGCATTCCTTCAAGAGAAGAGCTTCTTTCGAAGTTCCTTGGAAGCATCAAGTCACCGATTACAAACTTCGCGCGTGTGCTTAATCAGATTGCGGAGAAGGGCGGCGCAGATGCATGTGAACCTGCACCTGCTGCAGAAGAAGCAGCAACAGAGACTCCCGCAGAGGAAACGGCTGCGGCAGAAACGGCAGAATAACCGTAAACTGCCAGACGCGGCGTAAGACGGACAATGCCGCGGAATCAAATGATGGATGATAAAAAAGAAAATGATTATGGAGGGAAACAATAATGGCAAAGTTAACAACAGCAGAATTTATTGAAGCGATTAAAGAGCTTACGGTTTTAGAGTTAAATGACTTAGTAAAGGCTTGTGAGGAAGAATTTGGCGTATCTGCAGCGGCAGGCGCGGTTGTTATGGCAGCAGGCGGTGCGGCACCGGCTGAGGAAGAGAAGGATGACTTTGATGTAGAGCTTACAGAGGTAGGTCCGAACAAGGTTAAGGTTATTAAGGTTGTTCGTGAAGTGACAGGTCTTGGCTTGAAGGAAGCAAAGGATTTGGTTGACAACGCTCCTAAGGTAGTGAAGGAAGCGGCAGCTAAGGCAGAGGCTGAGGATATTAAGACAAAGCTTGAGGCTGAGGGCGCTAAGGTTACATTGAAGTAATTTTATAAGTGATTTACATTTCCTTATGTTATATCAGGGCGGGATGATATCTCCGCCCTGATATATTTCTGTTTCCTGTTCGGATTTTCAAATTTATTCTTTTTTCTTTGCAAAACTTCTTTCCAACTTCTGTAAAAATGTGGTTGACTTTCAAAATGACTTGTGATAACATGTAATGTGCGCTATTGTGAAAATTGGCTTATTTATAATGCTTAAAATAACAGGTGTTTCTTAACATCCGATGCATACGGCGCGTTAAATATAGATCTTGAATGATGAAGAACGGGGTGAAAATGTCATGGAAAAGAACAGAATACGTCCAGTTGTCTCCGGAAAGACGATGCGTATGAGCTACCAAAGACAAGAAGAGGTTTTGCAAATGCCGGATCTGATCGAGGTACAGAAGGATTCCTACAAGTGGTTCCTTGAGGAAGGATTCCGTGAGGCTCTGGCAGACATCTCTCCTATCACGGATTACAGTGGGCGACTGAGTCTGGAATTCGTTGACTATGTCCTTGCGGAGGACGAAATCAAGCACACGATTGAGGAGTGCAAGGAGCGTGATTTAACTTATGAGGCTCCTGTAAAAATCAAGGTTCGCCTTCACAACAAGGAGAAGGAGGAAATCAGCGAGCACGAGATTTTTATGGGCAACTTCCCGTTGATGACGGAGACCGGTACGTTTGTCATTAACGGTGCGGAGCGTGTTATTGTCAGTCAGCTTGTTCGTTCACCGGGCATTTATTATGGAATTACCCATGATAAAATTGGTAAGCGGCTGTTCTCATGTACAGTAATCCCAAACAGAGGAGCATGGTTGGAGTACGAGACGGATTCCAACGATGTTTTCTACGTTCGTGTAGATAGAACAAGAAAGGTGCCAATCACGGTATTTATCCGTGCACTCGGTGTCGGCACGAATGAGGAAATTTTGGAGTTGTTCGGTGATGAACCCAAGATTCATGCCAGCTTTACAAAGGATACGGCGGAAAATTACCAGGAAGGACTGAAAGAGCTTTACAGCAAAATCCGTCCGGGAGAGCCGTTCAGCCTGGATAGTGCGGAAAACCTTGTGACGGCGATGTTCTTCGATCCCAGAAGATACGACCTTGCGAAGGTTGGACGTTATAAATTTAACAAAAAGCTTGCGTTAAAAAACAGGATCCGCAATCAGATTCTGGCTGAGGATGTTGTAGATCCGTTCAGCGGCGAGGTTCTTGGTGCCAAGGGTGAGAAAGTGACTGTGGAGCTGGCGGATGCGATTCAGAATGCCGCGGTTCCGTTTGTATGGATACAGACAGAGGAACGGCTTGTAAAGGTGCTTTCCAATATGATGGTTGACATTACAAACTTTGTTGACTGTGAGCCGAGGAGCCTTGGCATTACGGAGCAGGTTTATTTTCCTGTGCTTCGTCAGATTCTTGAGGAGTATTCCGAAAATCCGGAGGAGCTGGCGGACGCGATTACCAGAAATGTACATGAGCTGATTCCAAAGCATATTACGAAAGAGGATATTTTGGCATCGGTTAATTATAATATGCATCTTGAGTACGGTTTGGGCAACAGTGACGACATTGACCATTTGGGCAACAGACGTATCAGGGCGGTTGGCGAGCTGTTACAGAAC
Source organism: Lachnospiraceae bacterium UBA7110 (assembly GCA_002492295.1). Taxonomy (GTDB): domain Bacteria; phylum Bacillota; class Clostridia; order Lachnospirales; family Lachnospiraceae; genus COE1. The sequence goes on along the minus strand of DKYC01000099.1, from coordinate 1,957 downwards.
CAGTACCGTATCGGTCTGTCAAGAATGGAGCGTGTGGTTCGTGAGCGTATGACGACACATGACTCGGATGATGTGTCACCGCAGGCTTTGATTAATATAAAACCTGTACAGGCTGCCATTAAAGAGTTCTTCGGTTCTTCCCAGCTGTCACAGTTTATGGACCAGAACAATCCGCTCGGTGAGCTGACGCATAAGCGTCGTCTTTCCGCATTGGGTCCCGGTGGTCTGTCAAGAGACCGTGCCGGATTTGAGGTTCGTGACGTGCATTATTCCCACTATGGAAGAATGTGTCCGATTGAGACACCGGAAGGTCCGAATATCGGTTTGATTAACTCGCTTGCATCTTATGCAAGAATTAATGAATATGGCTTTATTGAAGCACCCTATCGAAAGATAGACAGGAGCGACCCGAAGAATCCCCGCGTCACCAACGAGGTTGTCTATATGACTGCCGACGAGGAGGATAATTATCATGTAGCGCAGGCAAATGAGCAGCTTGACGAGAACGGATATTTTGTGCGTAATTCAGTGTCAGGCCGTTATTTGGACGAGACACAGGAGTATCCCAAGTCCATGTTTGAGTATATGGATGTGTCGCCGAAAATGGTGTTTTCCGTGGCTACGGCATTGATTCCGTTTCTCCAGAATGACGATGCCAACCGTGCGCTGATGGGTTCCAACATGCAGCGTCAGGCGGTACCTTTGCTGTTTACAGAGGCGCCTGTTGTCGGTACGGGAATGGAAGTAAAGACAGCGGTTGACTCGGGTGTATGCGTTGTTGCGAAGAAGGCGGGAACCATTACGTATGTCGATTCCAGGATGATTAGGATTACCTATGACGACGGCGAAAAGGCAGAGTTTAAGCTGCATAAATTTGAGCGGAGTAACCAGTCAAACTGTTACAATCAGAAGCCGATTGTGTTTAAGGGCGACCATGTGGCGGCAGGGCAGGTCATTGCGGACGGTGCTTCGACAAGCGGCGGCGAGCTGGGACTTGGCAAAAACCCGTTGATTGGATTTATGACATGGGAAGGTTATAATTACGAGGATGCCGTACTTTTGAGTGAACGGCTTGTGATGGAGGATGTATATACATCAATCCATATTGAGGAATATGAGACGGATGCGCGTGACACGAAGCTTGGTCCCGAGGAGATTACGAGGGATGTGCCGGGCGTCGGTGACGATGCGCTGAAGGATTTGGATGACAGGGGAATTATCCGTGTGGGTGCGGAGGTGCGCGCAGGCGATATTCTTGTCGGGAAGGTTACGCCAAAGGGCGAGACGGAGCTTACGGCGGAAGAGCGTCTTTTGAGGGCGATTTTTGGTGAGAAGGCAAGAGAAGTACGTGATACTTCGTTAAAAGTACCCCATGGTGAGTATGGTGTTGTCGTGGATGCGAAAGTGTTCTCGAGGGCAGCGGGCGATACAGAGCTTGCACCTGGCGTCAATCAGTCCGTGCGTATCTATATTGCGCAGAAGAGAAAGATTTCCGTAGGCGACAAGATGGCAGGCCGTCACGGAAACAAGGGTGTGGTTTCCCGTGTGCTTCCGGTGGAG
>DKYC01000099.1:0-129 GCA_002492295.1 Lachnospiraceae bacterium UBA7110 | reverse complement strand
GACAAGATGGCAGGCCGTCACGGTAATAAGGGTGTTGTTTCGAGAGTGCTCCCGGTGGAGGATATGCCATATCTGCCAAACGGCAGACCGCTTGACATTGTTTTGAATCCGCTTGGTGTGCCTTCGCGT
>DKYC01000020.1 GCA_002492295.1 Lachnospiraceae bacterium UBA7110 | reverse complement strand
TGACGAAGGCGGACATGGAATCAGCGGCATATGATATGCTCCGCCGTGTGGGTATGGACGAAAAATATTTCTTCAGGAAGCCTTCGCAGCTCAGCGGCGGCCAGCGGCAGCGTGTCAGCATCGCACAGGCGCTGATCACGCATCCGGGCTTTATTGTGGCAGATGAGCCAGTGTCGGCGCTGGATGTGACTATTCAGGCGCAGATTATGGATCTGCTGCGGGAGCTTCAGAAAGAGCTTCGGCTGGCGTGCCTGTTTATTTCCCATGATATTAATGTGGTATATCAGATGTGCGACAGGATTATGGTGATGAAGAACGGACGGATCATCGAGACAGGGGAGACGGAGGAAATTTTTGGACACCCCAGGGAGGAGTATACGAAGCTGCTGCTGTGTAATTCCTGAAGGACGGGTAAGAACCATGGCGGCTGTATGGTATTACGTTTCAGCTTCAGCCGTTACTGCATTGTTAGGAAATGGCGTAACAGTTCAGTTTTCGGCTGAATTGTTGTTACGAAATGGCTGAGAAGTTGTGGAAAAAATCTTGAAATTCCCGGCGCAATGTATTATACTGAAAAAAAGATGTAACAGCATATTATGCACAGCGGGGCTGCGCAGGAAAGGAGTAAGGATGAGTAGTATATCAGCGATCAACAATTCAAATTCCATATATGGAAAAATAGCCAGCGGGAACAGGATCCTTCAGGCAAAAGACGATGCGGCAGGGCTTGCCATTGCCAATAAAATGAAGAAGGAGAGCAATGGCCTTGACGTGGGCACGTCCAACATCAAGGACGGGATCGGCGTTGCCAATATCAAGGATGGAGCGATGGGAGGCATTGCGGACTCTCTGCAGAGGATCCGCGAACTCAGTGTCAAGGCTTCCAACGGCCTGTATGGAGCGTCCGACAAAAAATCGATTCAGAATGAGATAGACCAGCTTCTGCAGGGAATTGAGCAGACGGCAGTGGGAACCAAGTACAACGAGATGAAGCTGATGGACGGCAGCATGGCTGATCTGCACATTGCGTCTAATGCCGACGGCACCGGGATGAAGATCGGGATGGAAAATGTGACATTGAAAACTTTGGGAATTGAGGGATATGATGTCACTAAGAATTTTGACATTTCCGTCATTGATTCAGCGCTGGAGAAGGTGAATTCGGCCAGAAGCAGGACAGGGGCAGTCACCAATTCCCTGGAGCATGCCTACAACGGCAATACGAATACATCCTTGAATCTTGTCTCCTCCCGGAGCCGTATTGAGGATCTGGATATTCCCAAGGCTGTATCGGAGAAGCAGAAAGATAAGCTTCTGCAGGATTACCGCATGAGCATGATGCGCAGGCGGATGGAGGATGGTGCGTCTGTGCTGAAGTTGTTCGGCATGTAATTTATACTGATGGTTACTAAAACCTGCCAGGTATCCTGACTCATGAGCGAAAGAGGTCAGGGATATTGCGGCAGAATTCATCGCTCGTGAGTATGGATGCGTGAGAAAGTTAAGGCGTAGCAGATGACAGGGCTGGCCCGCTGCTGCCATGGAAGGCTGGAGCAGCGGGTGACAGTAACAAACACGCAACAGATTTTTTCCCAAAAGTGCCTGAAACCCCTTGATTTCTGCAAAAAGCAGTATTATAATAGCAAACGTACATAAAGGTAAATTCTTCGGGGCAGGGTGAAATTCCCTACCGGCGGTAAAGTCCGCGACCTGCTTTTTCCATATAATGAGATGGAGAATGCGGCCGATATGGTGCAATTCCATAACCGACAGTAAAGTCTGGATGAGAGAAGAACGGTATTTTTGTGCGATGTTTTTGCGTGCAGTCTTTTATAAATGCAGATGGAACCCCGGATATGACAAAGTATTCGGGGTTTTTGTATTGCGGGGACGTTTGCGGCATAAATGCCCAAAAAGCTTATTTTAAGAAGAATTTCCTAACAAATCAATGAAAATTCATTTGAACAGAAAAGGAGATTGAAACAATGAACCAATTTATCACCAACATCATGGAAAATGTAACTTTTGTACTGGAATTTATCGCGCTTGTGGCAGTGCTGGTTATTGTCGCGGTTATCGCGGAAAAACTGATTGCAGGAAAAAACAATTCCAATGAAAAAATCCTCACAACGCGAAAGACCGCGATGATAGGTATGTTTTCCGCAATCGCGGGTGTACTGATGACGATTGAGCTTCCGGTACCGTTTGCACCGCCGTTTTATGGAATCGATGCCAGTGAGCTTCCCGTGCTCATCTGCGGATTTGCGTTTGGTCCGGTGGCAGGCGTGTTGACGGAGTTTTTAAAGATTGTGATAAAGCTGCTTTTTAAACCGACTTCAACGGCATTTGTAGGGGAGCTTGCAAATTTCTGTGTCGGCTGTGCGATGATTCTGCCGGCAACGATTATTTACCATATAAAAAAGAAAAAGGCGACGGCAATCCTTGCGAGTGCGGTCGGCACAATGACGATGACTGTTTTTGGGACACTGTTTAACGCAGTTTATCTTCTGCCGACGTTTGCGGTTATGTTCGGTATGCCGCTTGACGCGATTATCGGTATGGGAACGGAAATCAACGCAAATGTCACAAATGTGTTTACGTTTGTTGCTTTTTGTGTTGCGCCGTTAAATCTCTTAAAGGGCGCGGGGGTATCAGTCCTTACGTTTGCGCTTTATAAGCCGCTTAGCCCGATATTAAAGACCTCTTATGAAAACGCAGTGAAAAAAACGAAGCAGGCATAAAAACCTTCGAAAACACGGTTGAAAAATATGCCGGATACGCTATAATAAAAAAGTACCCAGTGTGAAAAATAAATTTTTCGCACATCAAATTTGTGCCAAAGCCCAAATTTGTAAAATCCGGGTAACTGTCCCGTACAGGATTTTGCACTTGCTGCAAAATCCGTATGAAAACATGGTGGACAAATTCGGAAAGCATAATATATATGGAAAGACACGGAGGACTCATGGAATGGGAAATGTTAGGCGTATCTATGTTGAGAAAAAAGAGGACTTTGCCGTTAAGGCAAGGGAACTTGAGGAGGAATTAAGAGGCTATTTGGGCGTCAACGGTTTGGAGAAGGTCAGGGTACTCATCCGTTATGATGTGGAACATATTTCGGACGCTGTCTTTGAAAAGGCGTGCCGGTGCGTGTTTTCAGAGCCGCCCGTTGATGATTTCTATTTGGAAAAGATTACAATGCCAAAGAATGCGCGCTGCTTTTCCGTGGAGTACCTGCCGGGTCAGTTCGACCAGCGTGCGGACTCCGCGGTGCAGTGCGTGCAGTTTTTAAAGGAAGATGAACAGCCGATTATCAAAACGGCGGTAACGTATATTTTGGAAGGAAATATTTCAGACAATGAGTTTGAAAAAATAAAACATTACTGTATCAATCCCGTGGATTCCAGGGAGACGGATATGGTAAAGCCCGAAACCCTGGTGACCGTGTTTGAGGAGCCTGCCGATGTGGCAAGTTTTGACGGTTTTACGGATATGGCAGAAAGGCAGCTGCAGGCGCTCTACGATTCGTTAGGGCTTGCGATGACCTTTAAGGATTTTCTCCATATTCAGAATTATTTTAAAAATGACGAGCATAGGGATCCGACCGTAACGGAAATCCGGGTGCTTGATACGTATTGGTCCGATCACTGCCGCCACACGACGTTTTCGACGGAATTAAAGGATATCCAATTTGAGGACGGTTATTACACGGAGCCGATTAAGACCACATATGAGCGGTATTTGGCAGTTCGCAACGAGATTTTTGCAGGCAGAAAAGACAAATATGTCTGCCTGATGGATTTGGCGCTGATGGCAATGCGCAAGCTCAAAAAGGACGGAAAACTGGAGGATATGGAGAAATCGGACGAGATTAACGCCTGCTCGATTGTCGTTCCGGTGGAGATTGACAAGGAGGACGGAAAGGGTGTTGTCACGGAGGAATGGCTTGTCAACTTTAAGAACGAGACGCACAATCATCCTACGGAAATTGAGCCTTTTGGCGGTGCTGCCACGTGCCTTGGCGGTGCAATCCGTGACCCACTGTCGGGGAGAACATATGTTTACCAGGCGATGCGTGTGACGGGTGCGGCGGATCCGACTGTGTCTGCACAGGAAACCATGAAAGGAAAGCTTTCGCAGAAAAAACTGGTACGCGGTGCGGCAAGCGGGTATTCTTCTTACGGAAATCAGATTGGTCTTGCGACGGGTTACGTCAAAGAGGTTTACCATCCGAATTATGTGGCAAAGCGGATGGAGATAGGTGCTGTCATGGCGGCAGCGCCAAGGGCAAGCGTAATCCGTGAAACGTCAGACCCCGATGATATTATAATTTTGCTTGGCGGACGGACGGGACGTGACGGGTGCGGTGGAGCGACAGGGTCTTCAAAGGTGCATACAACGGCGTCGTTAGAAACATGCGGTGCCGAGGTTCAGAAGGGAAACGCGCCGACGGAGCGTAAGCTGCAAAGACTGTTTCGCCGTCCCGAGGTCAGCAGGCTGATTAAAAAGTGCAACGATTTTGGTGCAGGCGGTGTTTCTGTGGCAATCGGTGAGCTTGCGGACGGTTTGGTCGTTGATATGGACAAGGTGCCCAAAAAGTATGCGGGACTTGACGGTACGGAGCTTGCGATTTCGGAGTCCCAGGAGAGAATGGCGGTTGTTGTCGATCCAAAAGACGCAGACACTTTTTTGGCATACGCGGCGGAGGAAAACTTAGAGGCTGTCAAGGTTGCGACAGTCACAAAGGAGCCAAGGCTTGTGCTGATGTGGCGTGGTAAAAAGGTTGTGGATATTGCAAGGGCCTTTTTGGATACGAACGGAGCGCATCAGGAAACGGGTGTGTTTGTTGAAACGCCTGTAAAAGACAACAATTATTTCAATCAATATGCAATTCCTGCGGTATCCGACGAGCTTGCAGCCGGTGATGTAAAGAGTGCGATGCTGGCAACATTAAATGACTTGAATGTATGTTCCCAAAAGGGACTTGTTGAGATGTTTGACGCATCGATTGGAGCAGGCAGTGTTTTTATGCCGTATGGTGGGAAATATCAATTGACAGAAACGCAGACGATGGTTGCCAAACTTCCTGTTTTAAAGGGAAAGACGGATGTTGTGACCATGATGTCTTATGGCTTTGACCCGTATCTGTCAAGCTGGAGCCCGTATCATGGTGCAGTTTATGCAGTTACGGAGTCAATGGCAAAAATTGTGGCAGCAGGCGGGGATTATAAAAAAATCCGTTTTACTTTCCAGGAGTATTTCAGGCGTATGACGCAGGAGCCTTCGCGCTGGAGCCAGCCGTTTGCGGCGCTTCTTGGTGCGTATGACGCGCAGATTGGTTACGGGCTTCCTTCGATTGGCGGTAAGGATTCGATGTCTGGAACGTTTAATGAGATTGATGTACCGCCGACGCTCGTGTCGTTTGCGGTGGACGTGGCGAAAAAACAGGATATTATTACGCCGGAGCTGAAAAAGGCCGGAGATATGCTTGTCGTGTTTACAATTCAAAAGAATGCGTATGATTTGCCGGAATATGATAAGGTTATGAAGCTTTACGACGGGATTGCAAAGCTGATAGCGGACAAGGTGATTGCCGCCGCGTATGCGCTTGATTCCAAGGGAATTGTGGCGTCTGCAGCAAAAATGGCGTTTGGCAATAAGCTTGGCGTGGCATTTGATGACGCACTGGAAGCGAATGAGCTGTTTGCAAATGGTATGGGAAGCATTATCGCGGAAGTTTCAGCAGATAAGTTCCAAGCGCTTGCCGCAAGCGGCGTGGCTTACAGGACAGTCGGTACGGTGCTTGGTGAAAACGCGGGCTTTACATATCAGGATGTAAAGGTAACTATGGATGAGGCGCTTGCTGCGTGGACATCAAAGCTTGAGAAGGTGTTCCCCACAAAGGCGGTAAAAGGCACGGAGCCGGTTGAAACAAAGCTTTATGAAACAAAGGATGTATATGTATGCAAAAATAAGGTAGCAAAGCCGACAGTGTTTATTCCGGTATTTCCGGGGACAAACTGCGAGTATGACTCAACAATCGCTTTTGAGCGTGCAGGCGCAAATGTGGTGACGAAGGTATTCCGAAATCTGTCAGCGACGGATATCAGGGATTCCGTGGATACATTTGAAAAGGCGATTTCCGAGGCACAGATTATCATGTTTCCGGGTGGTTTTTCCGCAGGCGATGAGCCGGACGGAAGTGCGAAATTTTTTGCGACGGCATTTCAGAATGCAAAGATGAAGGAGGCAGTAAATAAGCTGCTGAATGAACGTGATGGTCTTGCACTTGGTATTTGTAACGGTTTTCAGGCGATGATTAAGCTGGGTCTTGTACCATACGGCGAGATTGTAGGACAGAAGGAGGATTCCCCGACGCTGACGTATAATACGATTAACCGCCATATCTCGAAAATGGTATATACAAAGGTAGTCGCGAATAAATCGCCGTGGCTGCAGCTTGCCGAGCTTGGCAAGACGTATGCTACGCCCGCCTCGCATGGTGAAGGACGGTTTGTGGCACCGAAAGAGTGGATTGA
>DKYC01000064.1:1026-3009 GCA_002492295.1 Lachnospiraceae bacterium UBA7110 | reverse complement strand
GCTTCCAGCGCTTAAAGAATATGAGTTTGCTGCTGGGTATTGTGTAGAATATTATGATGATCCGTCTAAATATCCCAAAGGGACACAGGACGAAAATTATTATTGTGAAATCTGGATTCCTGTGAAGAAAAAGTAAATAGCGTAAGCAAAAAAACTGCGAGGCGCTCTAAGATATAGAGGCTTTGCAGTTTTTTTGCTTTGTCAATTTGCGTAAGTAACAACAGCATACAGTATAGACTGAAACGTCGTCGGTTTTATGTATATATCCGCATGAGTTTAACGCTCCCCGCACTCATCCGCATGTTCATGCTCGTGACAGACAGAACCCGTGGATTCAAGCTCTCCACGAAGATAAGCTTCTGCCGCCTGCTTTGCATCACCTTCAGCTCCGAGCACTACTTCAACATCACGCTCATTGAAAATATCAACGGCGCCGCCGCCCATACCTCCGGAAATCATAACTTTTACGCCCATATCCGCGAGGAAGTTTGGAAGGAAGCCAGGTTTGTGACCGGGATTAGGAATGGACTGCTCAGAAATAATTTTACCGTTTTCAGTCTCATAGATCATAAAATTCTCACAATGACCGAAATGTGCCCAAATTTGGTTGTCGTTACAAGATACTGCGATTTTCATAGTGTTATCTCCTTTTGTTTTATTATCATCAATATTATAAAATCGTTCACTGCACTCCTCGCTGCAATGTCCACAGTTATGGGAGCAAGTATTCTTTCATTTGATTTTTACACGTTCCCGTGATATCCGCCGTGAAAATGCGTCAGTTCTTCAAGGCTGCCTTCTGCAAATGCTTCCAGATCTTCGGATGCAGTTTTACCTGCGGATTTGTATATTTTCATTCCCACAGCAGTAAATACATCAGCGGTATTTTGACCGCAACGTGCAGTAATCAGTACATTTACTCCGTTATCCACTAAGAATTGGGCGGCCTGTATACCTGCCCCGCCCTGAGCTTTGGATGCAGGGTTTTCCACAATGGTTTGTAAATCTCCATCCTGAAATAAGAAATAGGGCGCTCTTGACAAAACAATGCAGATATCCTGTCTGTTTTCGTCAAGAGGGATTGCAATTCTCATTTTTCCGTCCTCTTTATGCTGCGTTAAAATTTGTTTACGGCGGTGCCTTCTGCACCCTCCGCAGCCGCAATATTCTTCTTTCCCGTCACACAGCTGAAAATCGCCGCCCTCAATTTTCAGCGGAAGTCCGCTCACAAGAGCTTCTGCTAATTTCTTCCGGGCAGAATCATAGATTGCCTGCACGGTTGTTCTTGCAACCTGCATATATCTGCCGCATTCTTCCTGAGAAAACCCCTGCTTGTCAATTAAACGGATGGATTCATACTCGTCAACGGACAGTACCACCGCAGATTGACATATGTTTTCCCCCACAGGCTGAAATTCCCTGATTTCAGGCATTTGGCAGACCTTTCTGCATTTTCTTGGTCTTGACATTTTATCACCTCGTCCCTATTATATCTATGTTTCTGGCATATGTCAATAATATTATTGACATATGCCGTAAAAAATGTTATGCTAAAATACAAGAAAAGGAGACGCTGCTTATGGATTACTTAACATATTTACCCATCTTTGATAAACTGACAAAATCACAGCAGGACACGCTGACAAATGCGGCTTTTGTCCGTAAATTCCGCAAAAGCGAAATCCTGCATAACGGCTCTCAGGACTGCACGGGACTTATCCTTGTACTGTCCGGACAGATTCGCGCCTTTACCATATCCGATGACGGCAGGGAGATTACGATGTACCGCCTTTTTGAGCGTGATATTTGCCTTTTCTCCGCATCCTGCATTATGAACAGCATTCAGTTTGATATAACCATTACCGCTGAAAAAGACACAGAAGTTTTGGTTATCCCATCAGAAGTTTACAAGAGTATTATGGACATTTCCGCGCCGCTTGCCAATTATACAAACGAGGTTATGGCAAGCCGATTTTCAGATGT
>DKYC01000064.1:417-754 GCA_002492295.1 Lachnospiraceae bacterium UBA7110 | reverse complement strand
TGCCGATTTTCTTTTGAATGAAGCGTATATCGAAGGCGCCGACACTCTTAAAATTACTCACGAAACCATTGGTAATCATCTGGGTAACCCCCGTGAAGTTGTAACACGGATGCTAAAGTATTTTGTAAATGAGGAGCTTATTTCACTCTCCCGTGGAACGATTGAGATTAAAGACAAAAATGGACTTGAAAAGATAATAAATCGCTAAAGCAAAGCGTTGAGTATCTCAAAAAGAAATTCTCAACGCTTTCTCTTTATTTATTCTTCCTCAATCTGCTTTTTCACCCTGTTCCTTAATTTGCAGATGGCCTGCGTCATCGTTCCCATCGGGCAGAAA
>DKYC01000064.1:0-125 GCA_002492295.1 Lachnospiraceae bacterium UBA7110 | reverse complement strand
GTCATCGTTCCCATCGGGCAGAAAACGCACCAGGTTCTCGGTTTAAAGAAAATCATAACGATAAGACCGATCAAAAGTGATGTAAGCATCAGACTGTAAAATCCGAAGCTGAACTGTGCCACCCA